>JANNLP010000334.1:0-4675 GCA_031396905.1 Gemmataceae bacterium | reverse complement strand
GGTGCGCCCACTTGCGTTTGAGATTCCAGCAAACGGATTCGCCGGTGCGCAGCCACCAACTCGATGACAAGGAACGATAAGACAGCAACGGCCATCACATACATGATTGCCAGCATCGCGGTTCGCTTTTTCATCTCGGTGCCCTGCCTGTCCCTGTCACCATCTTACCACGAGTCGCTGTCCAGTTGGTCAGCGCCCCCTTCCACACGCCAGCGGCATATCATTTGCACAGCTTCATTGCGTCGGTAACTTGAGACTTGCAGTAACTATTTGAGGTTGATCCAATGGCAGACAAGAAAACGCCAACTGACCCGAAACCCACTGCGGCTCGTGACCCAATCAGCACCATGGAAGGCGAAGGCGGCGGTGTTGTCACCACGCGCGACGCCACGGCCGAAGAAGCCGACGCGCAACACTCCACGGCCGTGCCCAACGCGGGCGAACTTGAATTGAGAAACACCCCCGCGAAGACGACGGACAAACCCAAAGGCAAGTAGCTGAAGAGTGGCGGACAATCGCCGCGCTGACTTGAGTCAAAGCGGGAAAACTTGCGGGTCGTGGAACGGCTTGGTGCGGTCGGTCGGAATGATGGAGGCGTAGGGGTTCGTGGGCCGGGGGTCGTGGATAAGTCGGGAGAAATCGAAATGATGACTTCGTTGGGATTTGCCGGATGGCCGATGAATGCGGCGTGCAGTGCGTCGCGCATGGACGTGACCCAAGCCATCAGGAGGATGATACCGTGGCACTTCGAATTCCTTACCGCCTCGCCGCGGCGGCATGCCTGGGCCTGTCGAGCGCGGCCGGCGCGGCCGACCTTTTCGCGGTGAAGCCCGCCGCTGTCGCTGTCAATTCCGATCAACAATTAGCCGACGCCGTCGCCAACATGCTTGCCCAGTCGGGCAACTTGAACGGTTATCGCGTCGAAGTCTCCTGCGAAGCCGGCGCGGTCGAATTGACCGGAGCCGTTCGCGACCAGAAACAAAAAGACGAAGTCTCGAAAGTTGTACGCAGCATCAGAGGCGTGCGGAAGATCGACAACAAACTGGATGTCCGTAGCGACATTCAGAAGATGCAAGCCGTGGAAGCGTTGCCGACTCCGCAGGGCAACTTCGCTCCCGGCCCGATGATGGGTGAAGGCGCACCCGGCCCAATGATGGGCGGCATGCCTGCCAATGCAATGCCGATGCACGGCGCGCCCATGTATCATGGCGGTGGCGGTTACGGCGGTTCCGATCCGACGCCGATTGGCATGCCGGCCACTGGTGGCTTGTACGACGGCCAACCGCCGCGCATGCCGCCGAATGCCTGGCCGACTTACGCCCCGTACAACAACTACTCGCGCGTCGGTTACCCGACCGAGTACCCGGCGAGCGCCTTCCCGTTCATCGGGCCATTCTACCCGTTCCCGAAAGTACCGCTCGGCTTCCGCTCCATCAAACTGGAATGGGACGACGGACACTGGTACTACGGCCGCACCGCCACCAAGCGTGACTATTGGAAAGTGCGCTACTGGTGATCGGTAATGAAAAACAAAAAAAGGCCTCCGACTCTGTCGGAGGCCCTTTTTTGTTTCTGACGACCTTATTCGGGCCACCGGTAATCAGGTTACACCAACTCCTCAATCGGCTTGACATTTTCGCCCGCTATCGCTGTCGGACGGCCGAGGTTGTCGCGGATTTGCGTGGTCGGGTCCAGGCCCATGCCCTTATACAGCGTTGCGAAAAGCTCGCCGACGGAGACCGGGCGGTCTTTCACGCTCATGCCGTCGGCCTGGGTTTCGCCCACAACCACGCCGCCTTTAATGGCGCCGCCGCCAACGACGACCGACCACGCGCCGGGGAAGTGATCGCGGCCGGCATTCTGGTTGATGCGTGGCGTGCGGCCAAACTCGCCCATCCACACCACGACCGTGTCCTTCCACATACCGCGCTGATTTAAGTCCTCAACCAACGCGGCCATGCCTTTGTCAAGTTGCGGCAGCCGCTGATTCTTGAGGGTCGGGAAGATCTGCTGGTGGTTGTCCCAACCGCCGAGATCGACTTCGGCACACACGCAGCCGGCCTCTATTAGCTTTCGCGCGAGCAGGCAGCCTTTGCCGAACTGGTTGTCGCCGTATTTCTGAATCATCGCCTTGTCGTCGGCGGTGTCCAAACTGAACAGGTTGCGTCGCTCTGAGAACACAAGCTTAAACGCCTTCTCGTAAATGTCGTTGTGAGCCTTGGCCGCGTCGCCGCGCAATAGGAACTCCTTGTCTTTCAGGTCCAGGTCCGTGAAGAGTTCCTTGCGGCGTTGCATATTGGCGGCCGTCAAGCCGGCTGGGGTCTGAATGTTCTCCGGCGGGTTGCCGGGGTTCTGCACGGTGAAAGGCGCGAAGGTCATGCCGAGAAAGCCCGGGCCGATGCGGGCACCGGTGCCGCCCACGGAGATGAAGCCCGGCAAATCCAGATCCTTCGGTGTGAGGTGATGAGCAACCACTGAACCAATGGCCGGGAACTGCACGATTGGACTCGGCACCCTACCCGTGTTCATCAGGCGTGTGCCGCGATCGTGATCACCTTCGCTGGTTTTCATGCCGCGGATGATCGAGAGATGTTTGAACTGTTTGGCGACCAGCGGCAAGTGCTCGCAAATCTGCACTCCCGTCGCAGCGGTGTCGATGGGTTTGAACTCGCCGCCATTTGCATGGCCGGGCTTCAAGTCCCACAAGTCGATGGTGCTGGGACCGCCGCCCATCCACAAAATGATCAGGCTCTTGTGTGCCTTCTTAAGCGTCTTCTGTGCCGCTCGAAGATCACCCACGAACGACGACCCCGACGCGGCCATCAACGACAGTCCGGCCATGTGCTTGAGAAAGTGCCGGCGGTTGGATGCGTGGCTGATGATCATCGAATTACTCCTTCGGCAGCGGGGCCGCCGAGTGTGGTCGTGTAACTAGTATCAGTCTGAATCGCACGCCAGACAGAGTCAAGGGACAAACGATTCTACGCCCATATTCTCATGAGTCGTTGATGGGAATGGTGACACGTCAAGGTCGGGCAAATTGCGCAATAACCGCCTTGGCTGTCATCAAGCCATCGACGGCGGCGCTGACGATGCCGCCGGCGTAGCCCGCGCCCTCGCCGACAGGGTACAGGCCGAGCATACCCGGCGATTGGCGTGATTCCGTGTCACGGATGATGCGTACCGGTGAACTGCCCCGTGCTTCGGGGCCAACCAAGACGGCCTCGTGCAGGAAGCGGCCGCGCCAACGCTGATCCATGATGGGCAAGCCGGCGCGGACGGCACTGGCGACGACGGGCGGCAACACTTCGTCGAGTTGGGTCGGCACCACGCCACGCGGATAACTGCACGGAGGCACGGTGTCGGAAGCCCGGCGTGCCACGAAGTCTGTGGCTCGCTGCACGGGGCAGCGATATTCGCCGCCGCCTAACTCAAATGCTTTGCGTTCGTACCGCTCCTGCAAACGGACTCCCGCCAGTGGATCGTCGCCTTCGAATGCTTCAGTCGGCACGGTCACAACCAAACCACTATTGGCGAAATAAGAATCGCGCTTCGACAAACTCATGCCATTGGTGCAAAACACGCCGGCCTCGGAAACACTGGGAATGATGTACCCGCCCGCACACATGCAAAAGGTGAACAAGTCCGCTTTGCCTTTGGCCACCAAAGCGTAGTCGGCATTGCCAAGTTGCTCTTCCAATTCCCGCGAGCCATATTGAACCCGATTGACCGTGCTTTGCGGATGCTCGATGCGCACGCCCATTTGGAATGGCTTTTGTTCCAATGGCACGTTTCGCCGCAACAACATCGACAGCGTGTCGCGGGCACTGTGGCCAATGGCGAGAATGATCGCATTGGAACGAATCGTCTCCCTGGGTGTGATGACGCCGCGAATCTCACCGGACTCGATCAACAAATCTTCGACGGGCGCGTTGAAGCGCACTTCACCGCCGAGTGATTCAATGCGCTGTCGCATGGCTTTGACGACGGCCGGCAATCGATTGCTGCCGAGATGCGGCCGATGCTCGTAAAGAATCTCGGGCTTGCCTTTGCACGACGCAAACAACTCCAACACCCGCAGCACGTCGGCACCGGTGTTCCGACATGTGAGCTTACCGTCACTAAACGTGCCGGCTCCGCCTTCGCCAAAAAGATAATTACTGGTGGGTTCAAAGCGGCCGCCGGCGTCGAAGGTCTTCACGTCACGGATTCGGTCGCCGACGGTGCGGCCGCGCTCTAATACCAGAGGTCGATAACCCATTTCTGCCAAGAAATACCCGGCCGCCAAACCGGCCGGCCCAGACCCGACGATTACCGGCCGATCGCGCAACGGCTCTTGACCGGGGTCCGGCATGGCAAACGGTGGATCATCGTATGGCTCGACCCTTGGTCCCTGCGGATGGCCGCGTAACCGCAACGTGGCTTCATGCGGCCGGACTTCGACGGAATAGACAAAGTGCACATCGTTCTTATTGCGTGTGTCGAGGCTCTTACGCAGGATGCGCATGGCGAACGCATCGGCCGGTGCGCCGATGGCCCGACCGACGTGACTCGGCAATGCCGCGTCCGGCTCATCAAGACTGATGCGAAGATTGGTTACACGAAACGCCACCACGCGCCCTCAATGAAGTTGCATCAACTGTTCAGCTTACGGTGAACGCCGAGGGGTTGCGAC
>JANNLP010000331.1:0-2063 GCA_031396905.1 Gemmataceae bacterium | reverse complement strand
ACGAGATAATCACACGCGGTTTGTTCTGTGGTTTTCGCCCGGAGGGTGCACGATGGTAGCCAGGCGTTTCAACGCCTGGACCTGATTAATTTTTGATCGCGTCCGGAGGACGCACGATTCTCGGAACAGCAATGTCTCGCCCGTCCTCCGGACGGTGAAAACAGGGTAAGAAGTTACCAGGCGTTGAAACGCCTGGCTACGAACGTGCGCCCTCCGGGCGAAATCAGACAAATTGAACACCCACCAATAAAGGAACCGCTTTAACCAATCGTCGATTGAGACCAACTGGAACTGACTGTTTCTAGCTTTCTTTGAACACCGTGTGGCATTTCGTGCAGGCATCGTCCAGCTTTTTGAATGCCGCCTTCACGCCTTTGTCATCGGGCTTCGCGGCACTTGCGGCTTTCGCAGCCGCCAACGCGGTGTCGCCCATCTCGTAGGTCCACGCCAACCAGTCGGCTTTTTTCTTCTTGCCGGCATCAACCTTCGGAGCATAACCGACCGTGAACTGCGCGATGATGGCGCTTTGGTAAGCGGCCGTAGTGGCGTCCTTCAGATCCGCCGTCGTCAGCGGCGCCCGCTTTTGCATGTACGACTTGATTCTCTTTTCCAGATCCTTGCCGCCGGCCCTCTCCGGTTTGAACTGGTGCATCAATTCATCAAGGATGAAGTACTTGTTGAGATCGACCGGCTCCGTCTTCGCGCTGCCGTCACCGGTGGCCGTCGGCGACAAGCCGGCAGCCAATTTCTTGGCGTCGTCGGTGTTCGCCTTTTCGATGGCATCGCATACCTTGATCGCCATGTCGCGCAGTTCGGCCAGTTGCTGAGCCTTAGCGCCGCCGGCCATCATGCTGCTCTGGGCGTACCCCGCGATCATCATGGCGGAGATTCGCGATCGCATGGTGGTTTGTTTATTCAAACCCTGCTCAAGATGTGATTGCAGCAGCTTTGCTTCCGAGGTCACGAGCGCGGCAAAGTCAGCGTCCGGCAACACGGCTTTCCACACGGCATCCGCCGCTGGCCGTGCCGCCGCCCACGATCCGAGTATCACCGCTACAGTTGCTAAAACCCAGTTGCGAATCGACATGCGCTTTCCTCGATCAAGATGTCACTACTTCTTTTCAGCGTCCTTCTTGATCTCGCCGCAGTCCTTAATGACCACTTTCTTGGATGTGGCACCACTGCCCGAACCGACAGCTTCCATCTTCTTCACAATGTCCATGCCGCTCGTTACCTGGCCAAACACGACGTGCTTGCCATTCAAGTGCGGCGTGGCTTTAAGAGTGATGAAGAATTGAGAGCCATTGGTGTTCTTTCCTGCATTGGCCATTGACAACAAGCCTTCGCCGACATGCTTGCCGGCCTTGCCTTCGAAAGTCTCGTCGTTGAACTTTTCGCCGTAGATCGACTCGCCGCCAGTGCCATTTCCTTTGGTGAAGTCGCCACCCTGGCACATGAATTCCGGGATGATGCGATGAAAGACGCTGCCCTTGAAGTGCAACGGCTTGCCAGACTTACCCATGCCTTTTTCGCCGGTACAAAGGGCGCGGAAGTTCTCGGCTGTTTTCGGACACACATCCGCGAACAACTCGAATTCGACTTTGCCGGCAGTTTGATCGCCGATGCTGATCTCAAAAAACACTTTCGGATTCATCGCTACCACCGGGTAAGGGGTTTTGTCCGCGGCGGTTGCCGTCGGAGTGGAAATGGCAGCCAAGCCGACTATCGCCACGAATAGTCCGGCCGCGGCCACGAGTCTGTTTTTGCGTCGGATTTTGAGTGAGGTATCCATGCGAGTGATTGAATGGAAACCATATGGCAGCGGCAAGCGGGCCAGTCGCCACGCGATACGTGGAACAGTTGTTCCACTACTTCTTTTCAGCCTCTTTGATGTACTTTTCCGGGTCGGACTCGAAGGCATCTTTGCAGCCGGTGCAGCACACGTAGTAGGTTTTGCCTTTGTAAGTCAACGTAATCGTGCCAAGCCCGCCGGTGACGATGCACTCGTTGCCTTTCTTGCGTGTAGATGATATGCCGAGTGCTTCGCCATCACGGGTGGCGGC
>JANNLP010000327.1:0-5486 GCA_031396905.1 Gemmataceae bacterium | reverse complement strand
GCAAGCCCGCACCGTCGATGAGTTGCGCGCCGCCGGCGTCGGCGTCGACCGCGTGCTGTTAGTTCACGATGGCACACGTGTTGGCAGCGACCTTTTCCAAAGCGTGCTGACCATGTTGGACGCCCAGGTCGCGCTTGGTATCGCCAACCTGCCCGGAGAAGATGCGTCGGTCGATCTACTGGAAAAAGACACCGAACGTGCCAGCGTTCTCGGCCGAGATGTCACTGTCCATAACATTGTCAACGAAGACATTGGCCTGGGCCTGGTCGATCTCGCCCGCGAATCCGCGTATGACATTTTGATTCTGCCAAGACCGTCAACATCCGATGCCAAGTCAATCGACTACATCCTGAAACATTCCCATTGCCCCGTTTTCCTGGCCGTGCCTCCGGTCATCCCTGACGAAGTGGCGAAGGAGTAGGTTAGCCGCGACGCGAAGGTACTCCGTAGCGGAGCGCGACAGCGGCCTTCATCACACCGATCCGCCAAACCGCAGCCGGAACTGAATGAAGTCGCTGGCCGCCACCGCGCCATCGCCGTCGAAATCAAAGATGACGCTGGTGCCGCCGAAGGCCAGGCGGAATTGAATGAAGTCGCCCGCAGCAACGTTAGCGTCTCCGTCGAAATCGCCGAAGAAGCGGTGGAACTCAACGGTGGCGTCGGCCGTCATTGCCGCGTTCGGCGGCGATTGGTTCGTGATCGCGCCGGCCAACACCCGCAGCCGGTATCGTCCGTCGGGAAGCGAACCGCCGATGATGGCCGAACCGCTGAACACGATATCCGCTACCGTCTGCCCCGACACCGCTCCGATAGTCGGCGACAGCGTCACATTCGGAATCGGCTGCCCCGCCAGGTCGGTCAACACAAACGCGCCGCCGGCAACGTTAACCAGATGATTGAACGTGACGCGCAGCGTCGTGAGCATGGATCGTTGCCCGGCACCGCTGTTGATCTCAAACGCGGACACCGCCGGCAGGCTGTTCGGCGTTGCTTCGGTTTCCTCGGCAGCCGCGCTTTCACCGCCGGCATTCACTGCCGTGACTTTGTAATAGTAGATCTGTCCGTTGCTTAAGCCGGTATCCAAATACATTGGCGACGCTAACCCCGTTGCAATCGGCGTCGGGCTTTGGCCGCTCTGCGTCGTGCCACGGTAAACTCGATACGTCGCCGCACCGAACACGGTTTGCCAATTGAGTTGCACCTGGCCATCGCCCGGCGTCGCGCTGAAACCAATGGGTGCGGCGGGTCGCGTCGGCAAGTTTGCCGTGATCGCCGACGAATCGCCGGCCGGATTGGTCGCCCGCACCCGATAGTAGTACGTGGTGCCTGCGGACAAACCCACATCGTTGAACGTCGCCAAGTCTTCTCCGGTGTAGGCAAGAAGGCTGTAGTTCACACCATCGGTGCCGCGTTCAATCTTGAAGCCGGCTTCGTTGTTTGCGTTGTCGTTCCAACTCAAGTTGATTTGATTCGTGGAAGGTGAAGTCAGCATCAACCCGGTCGGCGCAGCCGGCAGCGTGGGGATGGCGGTGTAGAGCCGCCCTTGCGGCACGATCTGGATTGCCTGCGACGGGCTGGACCACTCCAGCTTGACCGAAGCATTGCCGGTGTTTTCGTAATACTCCATCCGAATGGGGTAAATGACGCCGGCCGTCAGTGCAATCGTTCCCGTGTAACTCTGCGTCGCACTCTGGTCGAACCAGGCATTGATCAACAGGTTGCCCAGGTCGTTGACCCATAATCGTGCGCCGTCGTCCGACGTGGTGTAAAACGTATAAGTCTCGGTGAAGCGCGGAATGATGTAGCCGGTCCAGCGTGCCGAAAACGTGTTGGTGCCGACCGTGCCCGGGCCGCCGGTGCCGAAGTTGAAATTGACGGTGGGGTCCACCCTCGTCATCGTCGTTCCGGTAAAGTTCGTTTCGCTCCAATATTGACCGGTCAAACCATCGCCAGTCTCGGTCAACACAGAAGTAACCGTGACGTTGACGTTGCTGATGGCCGTTTGCCCGCCGGCGTCACGCACGGCGACGTAAAACGAATAAGTCCCGTTTGCGGTGAATGTCACCTGCGTGTTTTTGGCCGCGTTGGTCGCATTGGCACTGAAAGTTGCGGGTGCCGGCGGCGAGCCTTGCAAGCCCCACGTGTAGGTCAAGTTGCTTTCACCACCGTCGTCGCCGCCCAGCACGCTGAGTTGCGTCGTGTTGCCAATGGTCACTGGGCTGGGCGTCGCCGCGGCCGCCGTGGCAATCGTCGGCACCTGACCGCCGACGTTGCCCACATAACGGATGCGATACACGTTGGAGCCAGGTGCCGTCGCGCCATTCGCGCCAGTGTCTTCATAAAGGTCGGAGAAGTACAACCCGTCCGGCCCCGCCGCCAAGGCCGCTGTCGTCGCCCGGCCCGAACCGTTGTACTTCACCAGAAAACTCGGCTGCGTCACCAGCTTGCCATTCACATCCAGCGTCGCCAGGTCGGGAAACTCCACCACGCCTTTCGATTTTTGCAACGGCCCGGCCGAATACGTGCTGCCCGACAGCGTGACATACGCATGGCCGTAAGTGTCGGTCGGAAACTGGCTGCCGCCCTGCACCGTGGCACCAACGAACGCCATGTTCACGGGCGCGGTCGATGGGTTCCAGACAAACTTGGAATTGGCATCCAGAGTGCTGTCGTTGCCGTTCCACCCATAATTTCCGCCGGACGTCAAGTCGACCATGCGATCCAGGCTATTGCCATTCTCAACCACCCAATGTTTGTTGGTGACGGGATCCCACGCCCCGCCAAACGGATTGCGATGGCCATACGTGTACAAGTAATCCCGCGCGTTGATACCATTGCCGGCGTTGTACATCGGGTTGGCCCCGGCCGGGTCGCCAGTCGCCACCGGCGTGCCGTCGGTATTCATCCGTAGCACCTTGCCGCGGTACATATCCAGATTCAGCGCCGTTGACGAAGTGAAGCCGTCGCCCATGTGTACATAAAGTTTGCCATCCGGACCGATGGTGATGTTGGAAATAATGTGCGATTGGCCCTGCGTCTCCGGCTGCATGTTGAGCAGCACGGTGCGACTGGCCATCGTCAGTCCACCGACCGTGCTGTCGATCCGTTCGACTTTCGGATAATGATTCGGAGCGCCGGGCGGGCTGCCGTTGTCCCACAACATGCCGACGTACAGTTGATAAATGTCCGGATTGACTGTATCGCGCTGCACGGCCAACCCGGTCATCCCTTGTTCGCCGGTGCCCGAGATCGGCCCCTGCGGATTGTAATCCAGTAAGCCACTGGCGAACGTTTGCCGCGTTCCGTTGCGCAGCACCACTTGAATGCTGCCATAAAGCTCGTTCACGTAATACAACGGGTCGGTCGCATTCGGGCCGGGATTTGGCACAAACGCGATGTTCACCGGCAACCGCACTCCCGTCTGCACCACGTCCAGCGCGTAGCCGGGCCGCACCAGCCACTGCCCGGCATTGGGCACCGGCTGCGTCGCACCCGCCGTCGTGAAACTTCGCACAGCTTCAGCGCTCACTTCGTTGTTACTGTCGCGGTAGCGCACGACGAGTTGATAGTTGGTGCTGTAATTCAACTCCGTCTTGCCGGCCAGCGAGCCGACGAACTGCCCGTCAGAAAAATCCACCCGATAAAACGTCAGCGGCGGCGACGACGTGAACGGCAACTGCCACACCGTCGCCCCGCCCGTCGTCTCGCGAATCTTCCAATCCGTCGCTGCCCATGCATGGCCATCGCCATCAAAATACTGCCCCGGGTCCGTCTGCATGTTCAGGTCAAACGTCCCCGTGATTTGCCCTTGCGTAAACGGCTCGGTAATCACCGGCGTCGCTGGCACGACCGGCGTCACCCGATCCTCCAACCGAATCAACGAAAGTCGAAACCACCGGCTCAAAGACCGTGCAGTACGCGGCATCGCAACTCCCGGCAACTCTGGTTAATAGGCTGAGTCGCTATGATACCGCACCGTCTATCGGAGACCAATGGCGACAAAAAGAGCCGCGCACGAAATAAGCGCCGCAGCGGCGAGCAACGGCCCAGTTTCAATGTGCAAATGAGCACCTACCGAATGAAGTGGCACGCCGGCGATGGATCCCATCATGCATCACGCATGAGGGTATTGGTCTGAGTTCCGTTTGCAAATTGCTCCAACCGCTCCTGCACCTCATCCAGCGTGGCATCCAGCGTGGACGTGCCGGCCGCTAACCCGACGCGCTCGTAACTGGCGAACCACTCCGGCCGCAGCCCGTGGGCGTCTTGCACATGGATCGTCGGCTTGCCGGCCGACTCGCAGCGCACGATCAGTTCACGCGTGTTGTTCGAGTTGTGACCGCCGACCACGACCATCGCATCGACATTCGGCAACAATTCATCCAGCGATTGCTGGTTCTCCCGAGTCGGCGCGCACGTCGTATCCTGAAACCGAATCTCTGCGTGCGGGTTGCGAAAGACAATGGTCAATCGAATGGCAGCCACCATGGCCGGCGCGGTCGTCGTCTGACACACCACGCCGATGCGCGGGAACGGATACGAGCGCACAGCCTCTTCGTGTTCGATCACCTCGAATTCGGCCAGGTCTTCGACAATGCCGCGGACTTCGACATGGTTGGGCCTGCCCACGACCAGAACAAAATAGCCATCGCGTTCGAGTGATTGTGCCGCTTGATGCACGCGCGTAACCAAAGGGCACGTCGTATCGATCAGCTCCTTACCTGCCGATCTTAGCCGGCGGCGTTCTTTGTCGCTGATGCCGTGCGCGGTAATCAGCACCGTCGGCGTCGCGGGCACGCTAGCGCGATCGCTTTCCCCCACCATGCGAAAGCCGCGAGCGCCGAGTTGGACCAGCACCGTTTCGTTGTGAACGAGTTGCCCATGGATCGTCACCGCATTCGGTTGAGCAAGCGAATCGATCTTCTTCAGCGCATCGCGTACGCCGAAGCACATTCCCGTCGTCGTTGGTCGAAGAACCTGCATGTCAACCTCCCGACAGTAACTTTGTAATGCAAAGTCCAAAGCGATAAAAACGGCCTGATTTTTCACCAGTTATACCGGCCGCAGCGCGGCCTTCAACTTCGCGGCCGTCGGCGCGGCATCCTTCACCACGCTTTCCAGCACGCTGAGATAATCGGCGAAGCGTCGCCGGCCGCTTGCGGTCATGCGGACCGTCGTCGATTGTCGCCGGCCCGCGCCGTCTTTGTTGATCTCAATCAGCCCGGCCTCCTGCAATGGTTGCAGGTGTCGATTGAGGTTGCCATCAGTCAGGGCACACAACGTCTTAAGTTCCGTGAAGCTCAATCCCTGCCGATGCGTCACCAGCGATGTGAGGATGCCGAGCCGGGCCTTCTCGTGAATCACGCGATCCAGTCCGTCGTAGGCATAGCGGCCCGCACCGTCCGTGGTCTCACTGTTCTTCATGGCTGCGCTCCAGGTTCCAATACAGAATGCACGCCGCCGCCGACTCGCCGATGCCGAACGGC
>JANNLP010000326.1:0-6610 GCA_031396905.1 Gemmataceae bacterium | reverse complement strand
GCCACACGCGCCCACCTCGAGTGTGGCAACAAGGTTGGCCGCTGCGGTCGTAGCGAGCATGACCATTACCCCAAGTGCCTGCGGCATCCCCTTTCCAGCGCGTGGGAGTGCGCGCAGGCGGATATCGGGGGCGAGGGATGTTGATCGTGGTTAGTGGCTAGTGGTCTGTGGATCGGGACCGCGGGGCTGGCGGCTCGTCGCCAGTGAGAGTGTTCTTTGACAACTAGGTTGGAAAGGCCATGAGCGGCATGCTCACGACTTGGCGTGAGCATGCCTACGGCGCTAACCGTTCACGGATCCAAACATTGGTATCCGACTTGATGTACCGCAGCCGATCATGCAGCCGATTTGGTCGGCCCTGCCAGAACTCGATGACGTGGGGCACGACACGATAACCGCCCCAATTCACCGGGCGCGGAATATCGTCGCCGGGGTACTGCACTTCGAGGTCAGCTAAACGATTGCTCAAAATGTTGCGATCAGCAATGACCTGGCTCTGCGGACTGGCAATCGCTCCCAGTCGGCTACCGCGTGGGCGGCTGGCAAAGTACTGATCCGACTCGGCAACAGTCGCTCGCTCAGCAACACCCTCGATGCGAACCTGACGCTCCAGTGCATGCCAATGAAACACGAGTGCACAGCGCGGATTAAGTTCCAGTTCCTTACCCTTGCGGCTGTCGTAATTCGTCGCAAAGCAAAAACCATCGTGATCAAAGCGCTTAAGTAACACGATGCGAGCAGATGGGGTGCCTGCCGGCGTGGCCGTCGCCAGGGTCATCGCGTTTGGCTCGGGCAGCTTGGCGGAAATGGCGGCGTGGAACCAAGTGCCGAAGAGAACTATTGGGTCATCACCCGCGTCAGCCTCAGTCAGGCTGGCAACGGTGTACTCTTTGCGCATGTCGGCTGGGTTCATGCCGTCAATATAGCTAGTCACACGGCTATTCGCATCGCGGCACCGGCCCGACTGGTGATGATGTAGGCCTGATCGGAAAAACTCAGAGTCCCCTCAACCTGGCCAAAGCCAAGCGCGAGCAACTTCGCCCGAATGGCCTCCAGCGGCAAATAATGAAAACGGCCACGCCGGGCTTCGCGCTTCAGCCAACCGCCATAACGGTACATTCGCCAGGCTTTGAGTAGATAACGATGAGGCCGGCGGGTATCGAATGTGCCGCGAATGGAATCCCACGCGACCTTGCCCCAAGCCGGCTCGGGGACGTTGACGGAAAAGACAAACTGGCCATCGGGCTTCAGTACTCGGCGAACCTCGGCAAGGACATGATTATAAGCGTCGGTGGTCCAGCAGCGGCGTCGTTCGCAATAGCTCTCAGCATAAGTGAGCGCCAAACCAGAGACGACGCCGTCAACTGAGTTGTCGTCAAACTGTTTCAACCCCGCGCTGAAGTCCGCAGCGATGAACCGCACCTGGCCAGGTCGCGGTGTCGGTCGAAGTGCACGTTGCAACTTCTCATACGCATCAGCATTCGCCGGCGCGATGTCGAGGCCGACAACGTCTCTGACTTGACCGCGTGATTGTTCCCACACGGCACGAGTCAACATGCCCCGGCCACAACCGAGATCCAGCCAACGATCACCCGGCTTGGGGCAAAGTCGATTCGTAGTGTCGGACAGCAACTGTTGATAGGGCGGCAAATTGTGTTGGCCCCAGAAGGCCTTGGCGCAACGGTTGTCGGGCCAATAGTTGACGGATCGCGTCGACCAAAACATGCGGACTCCGGATGATCATCATGCCACGCGGCGTTGCTGCTCTTCGTAGGCATTCAACTTGTTGTAAAGCGTCTTCAAGCTGATGCCCAATTCTGCCGCGGTTACAGGCTTGTTCCGATTGTTCTTCTCAAGTGTCTTGAGAATGTGCTCCATTTCCAGGTCACGCAGTGTCTTTGTACCGAAAGCACCGGGCGGCAAAGTCGTCGGCAACGGCATCGGGATGATCGTGGGACCAGCAACGTGTTGCCGGACATGAATCGGGAAATGTTCTGCCGTCAGCTTTTGACCGTTGGACACAATGAAGGCGTATTCCATCACATTGGCCAGCTCGCGGACGTTGCCGGGCCATTCGTAGTGCGTCAGCACGTCAATAGCGTCTGGTGTCAGCATGTCCGCCACTTGATCCATCGGCCGTCTTGCAGCACGAGCCAACAGCGTGCGGGCCAGGTCGGGAATATCTTCGTGCCGCTCGCGTAGCGCGGGCAAGCGAATCTCAAACGTGTTCACGCGGAAGAACAAGTCTTCGCGGAAGTCGTCATGATCGACCATGCTGCGCAGTTCGCAGTTGGTCGCACACAATACGCGAACATCGGTGCGGAACGGTGCGGTCTCGCCCACACGGCGAATTTCACCAGATTCGAGAAAGCGAAGCAGTTTCACTTGGATGTTTTTGTTCAACTCGCCGAGTTCGTCGAGGAAAAGCGTACCGCCGTTAGCGACTTCAAATAGGCCTTTGTGATCGCGGTCGGCCCCAGTGAACGCACCTTTGCGATGGCCAAACAGTTCGCTTTCAACCAGACTTTCGGATAACGCGCCGCAGTTGACCGGGACAAACGGCCCATCGCGGCGAGCGGATTTCTGAAAGATGGTGCGGGCAACCAATTCTTTACCAGTGCCAGTCTCGCCAAGAATCAAAACCGAAGCATCCGTGGCGGCGACCGTCCCTATCAAGCGATGGACGGCTTGCATGGCCGGCGCTTTGCCGATGAGCGCACTTGGACCACCTTCGGCGGCAGTGGCTCGTGCTTCGGCGGCCATCACTTTGTTTTGCAGGTCGCGTTTTTCAGCGATCTTATGCAGAATCGCTTCGATTTCAGCGAGTTTGCATGGCTTAGTCATGTAGTCGAACGCGCCTAGCCGCAGTGCCTGCATGGCGGTTTCCATGCTGGCGTGGCCGGTCATCATCACGACTTCCGTGTTCGGACTCACGGCTTTGAGCTGCGTCAGCAACTCGATGCCGCTCATTCCGGGCATGCGAATGTCGAGGATGGCGGCATCGTAATTGGCGCGGGCAAGAGCTTTCAGCGCGGTATTGCCGTCCGGACACGCGGTCACTTCATGACCAAGTCGCGGCAACTCCGAACGCATGAACTCCTGAAGGCTGACCTCGTCATCGACGAAGAGCACCCGCAGCGGCTTAAGCGGCGAGACGGACAACGTTATCCTCCTTCATCGCCGCGGCAGGCGCGAGCGGCAAGCGTACGATGAATGTGCTTCCTTGATTCAATCCCGTGCTGGACGCTTCGATCTCGCCACCGTGCTGCGTCACGATGCGTTGGCTGATCGACAGGCCCAGGCCCGTGCCTTTGCCAGTACGGCTTCGCGTAAAGAACGGCTCGAAAATGTTCTCAAGCACGTCGCGCTGCATGCCGCAACCGGTGTCGGCGAACATGATCTCGACCCCCTTCTTGCCGGGGGCGAGCGTGATGTTGAGCGTGCCGCCGTCGTCCATGCTCTCCATGGCGTTGACCACCATGTTGAGCACGACCTGGCGGATTTCTTGCGGATTCACCTGGGCAATGAGCTTGCTTGTCGGGCGGAACACGACGCGCTTCCCCTCACTGGCTTTCAAATGTTGTGCCATCTCGAGCACGGACTGCACGGTTTCCGACAAATCAGTGGCGACGCGCTGGCCTTCGCCGACGCGGCTGAACTCCAACAGGTTCTGCGTAATCGCTTTACAACGAAACGCTTCCTGCTCAATCATCTTGAGATATTTGCCGACGGCTTCCTGTTCCCGTGGCAACCGATTCAACAGTTCCGCGAGCCGACGTTCCAGGGCTTCAGCGCAGAACGCGATGGATGCCAGTGGATTGTTGATTTCGTGCGCGACGCCGGCGGCGAGAAAACCAACGCTTGCGAGTCTTTCGGAGCGGACGAGTTGCTTTCCGCGCTCATCGAATTGATGCGTCAAATCGCTGTATTTGACATGCAGGCGCCGGGTCATGTCGTTGAAGGCGTCGGCGAGTTCTTCAAGTTCGTCAGCGGAGTTGAGTTCGATCTTGCCATCGAAGTTGCCGCCGGCGACCCGGCGTACGCCTTCTTGTAACTTGTGCAACGGCTGAAATATCCAGCCATAAAAGAATCGCAATAGCCCGGCCATGATGAGGACACCAAGCACGGCTGTCACAATCACTGCGACCATGCTGCGGTGGTAATGCGTTTTCGCTTCCGCAATGTGGCGATACACTTCATGGCCAATATCGTTGCTGAGTTCCTGAACTAATCGTTCGAGCAAAATGCCCGCCGTACTGACGGCAGGGTCGCTGCTGATGCGTTTGGCATCCGCTTCATGAACAATCGTGGGTGTTCTCTTCGCCGATTCGATCCCTTTATCAAACTGCATAAAGGCCGCGTTGATTTCCTTGATGCGGGCCTTTTCCTTGTAGCCCATGTCCGGATCGCGGCGGCGACCGATGGTGTCGTTGAGTTGCTTTTCGTAGACAGCAAGTTTTTCGCGTGCCTGCATGGCTCGGGCACTGATACGGATGGCTTCATCGTCCAATGATGTCGCACTGTCGCCGGCTTTCAGTAGCGATAGCACGCATTGTTTGAAATCCTCGGCGCAAACGTTCTCGGCGAACTTGCTGTCGAGCGTGTTCATCGTCGACATGTACGAGGTAAGGCCCTGCACCGCGCCGGCCAGGACCAGCGCAAATGTCGAAAGGACCAGCCCGAGGCCGAGTAATAATTTGTGTCGGATTCGCCAGCGCTTCGCCACGGATGGACCTCCTTGTCCCCCGCCGAGCGGGCCGCGTGGCCGCCCTGCCGATTCCCTTCGGCCGCGTCACGTGGAGCGCGGACTTTAGCAGACCCATTGTTACAAGCGAAGAGCAGTTTTTTCAAACATGCGGTGCGCCGACGGATCGGTCTTGACACGTTTGCGCAGTCCAACGTATCCGCAGGCGTGGTGGCCTGTTTAGCGAGGAGCCCATCCGGACATCCCCGCCCGCCTCATTTCAGTTGTCAAAGAACACTCTCGCTGGCGATTAGCCACCAGCCCCGACCCACGGTGCCCGATCCCCGGCACCCGATTCCCGATTCCCGACACCCGACTCTGAACTCCCTCGCTCCCCATAGCCGCCCGCGCGCACTCCCACGCGCTGGAAAGGCAATGCCGCGGGCACTTGGGGATATTGGTCACGCTCGCCGCGACCGCGGCGGCCAACCTGGTTACCACACTCGAGGTGGGCGTGTGTGGTGTAATCCTCTTGAGCCGCACTCAGTTGAGTCAGCTCATTCGTCGCTGATGGCGAGGGGGTAGGTGGTGAGTTTGTTTAAGCGACAGTAACGCCGGATCGTGTTGTCCCGCGGCATCGCCTTTCAACAGACACCAACTCGTCCATGAATCTCATTGACTCCACACTGGAAACCAAGTCCGGCGTCGGCCTTCCGACTGTGGAATCAACTCAATTCACGGATCAACTCCGCAATTGACGCCTGCCACGGGCTGGATCCGACCCCGCCGCTTGCGTCAATCATCGGCTCCGGAGGCCGACATACACAATTGTGCACTACAATCTGGGAAAGGCAAGCGAAGTAGACAAAAAAGATTTCACGGGCTTCATCATGCCATTTGCAAGTCGGGCGGTCATGACGAGGGCAGCATTACATATCGCGAAATGTAATTGTCTCGACATACTCCTGCAAGAGCCTGGAAGCATGTCACTTACAAGACTGCATTTTCGGAGCCACGCCATGCGCCCACATCGTCGTCACTCAAAGACTTCCTAGAACCTGTTTCACAACCGTCCCACGGCGATAACGATGCAGGCGAGCCGGACGAAGCCATGGTAGATGTAAGAATAGTATTCCCAACGGTTGGCAATGCGACGGAAACTGTGGAGCCAGGCGTTGGTTCGTTCAATCACAAATCGGCGGGCATAGCGTCGCAGTTTTCGACCGTCGTTTCGCGAGGGCTTCTTACGATTTTGGCGGTGAGGGCAGATGAGCTCGATGCCTTGCTCTTCCAAGCGGTCCCGCAGCGCGTCGGAGTCGTAGCCGCGATCCGCTATCAGAGGCACAGTGTTCGGCAGTGGCACCGGGATGTCGCCGATGGCTTCCTCGATCAAGGCGGTTTCGGCGCGATGGGCCGCGGCCACTGTTGTTCCGAGCGGCAGGCCGCGAGCATCGGTCACCACTTCCAGTTTCATGCCTTTACCGCACTTGGTTTTGCCAATCTCGTCGCCCCTTTTTTTCCGCGAATGAACGTCGCGTCGGCAACTAACTGGTCCCAATCGAGCCGGCCCAGTTCGTCCAGTTCGATCAGCACCGCAGCATGGATGGCATCCAAACAGCCTCGACCAGCCCACTCTTGGAGCCGTCGCCAACAGGTCGCTGGCGAGGGCAGATCCACAGGGATATCGCGCCAGCAGGCCCCACTTCGCAATACCCAAAGAATGCCTTCCAGACATTCACGGTCGTCGACCCACGGCCGACCGCCTTTCGGTTGGTCCGTACGCATGGGCAAATGCGGTTCCACCTGTTCCCAAAGTTTGTCCGACACCACCCGACGCGTCCTGCGTGCCATAGCCGAAACTCCTTTCGGCACATTATCGACCTACACCGCCGATCACGTCAAGCAGGGTTGTGAAACAGGTTCTAC
>JANNLP010000303.1:0-6171 GCA_031396905.1 Gemmataceae bacterium | reverse complement strand
ACTCCGCTTCTGCTCGCGCACGTTGAACACCGCCTCCGCCGAATCCACCAACTGCTTCTTCCATCCGTAATACTGCGTCGGGTTGATGCCCTCACGACGACACAACTCCGCAATGTCGCCCGCTTGCATCCCCGCCAACACAATCCGCAACTTCTCCGCAGCCGACCACTTCCGCCGGCCATTCATCACACTCATGGCGCACCCCTCTCGGCTCTTTTTGCCTGACCGACCTATGACTGATGTCTAATCTAGCCGATGTGCCATTGTGCGTGAAACACTACAGCCTTGGCGTGTCGCAAGAATGCAAGAAGTATCTCGTTGATGGAAATGCAGCCCGGATTGCCTAATAGTTTCTGCCCCGCTTTCCATTCAACGAGGGTTGAACCGTGGGGAATCACCGACGTCTCGGAACCGAAGAGCCCAAGGTAAACGTCCTTGCGCGAACCGCTCGGACTTGTGATGGTAACGACGGCTTGACCAGTACCGGCATGGTGTCGATACGAGGGTACAATGGAACGCGGTCGAGGCATGGCAGGACTCCGGTTGCGGTGTACTACCGCAAAACCATTCCGGGAACCGGCCGCGCTCTCGACCATCGAGAGGTAAGCAAATTGCTTTCAGCACGAGACTTACGTCAATACGCCCGACAGGAGTCGAACCTGTAACCTTCGGAGCCGAAGTCCGATGCTCTATCCAGTTGAGCTACGGGCGCATGGAGTGCATGATAACAGTTTATCGCTATTCCGGCAGCGGTTGGCCTTTGGTTTCGGGCAGGAAGGGCAATGCCAACAACCCGATGAGGAATACCAGGCACATGGTCGTGCCCGCTTGACGCATGCCCTCGCTGTATCCGGCGTCGACATTGAAGACATTGTTGGTGAGTTTGCCCAGGGCGAAGGGACCGATGGCTGCGACGAAGCGGCCGACGTTGTAGCAGAAACTGGTCCCAGTGCTGCGCAGGTGCGTGGGGAACAACTCGGGCAAGTAGATTGCGTAGCCCCCGAAGACAGCGAGTTGGCCAAAGCCCATCACGGGCAACATCCAGAACACATCGGATTGTGTTTTCATGTTCAGGAAGACGAACGCGGTCGATCCGGCCGCGATGATGAAGGCCAGGGCGAATGCCGGTCGGCGGCCGGTGTAATGCGTCAGCCAACTGAAGGCGAACATGCCGAAAAAGGCGCCGACTTGAATCATCATCGCCCCAATGCCGGTCCACAGTTTCACTTGCCAGGTAAGGTCGGCGCCCTCGAAGCCCTGGGCGGCAAACGTCTTGCGAAAGATGCTCTGCATCAAGTCGGGTGTAAAAAACGCGATACCCCACAGGCCGACGACACCGGAAAACGTGAGCGCCAAGCCGAGCAAGGCATGCCGTCGCCAGCGGGCATCGGCGAACATGGCACTGAGGTCGCCCAGGCTCTTGGCCTTCGCACCCGTTGCCGCCTCCCGCCATTTTTCGGGTTCGCGCAATCGGCGACGAATGACCAGCGCGAGCAAAGCCGGCGCCACGCCGCACAGAAACATCAACCGCCATGCGCTGATGGGACCATATCCGAACCAATTCAACTGCTCGAGAACTTTGGCGTGTTCCAGCGAGCCGAGCCAAATGAACAAGCCACCTGCCGCGATGTTTCCAATCGCCGTGGACGCTTGCATGAGACCGAGCGTGAACGGTCTGGCGTTACTCGGCATGACTTCGGCAATCAGCGCCACGCCGACGGCGAATTCGCCGCCGACACCCAGCCCGGTGAGAAAGCGATAGGTCAGGAAATCCCAGTAGCCGGTCGAAGTCGCGCTCAAACCTGTGAAAATGGAATACACGAGGATGGTCAGCAGCATCGTTTTGACCCGACCCCAACGGTCACCCAGGACACCAAAGCCCAGGCCGCCGATGGCCCAACCCATCAGGAACACCGACGTAGCATAGGTCGCATAGAGTTTGACATCGGGGTGATTGGCCGGCAGTTGCAACAAGTCAGCTACCGCCGAGACGCGGGCCAGCACAAACAGTTGCTGATCCATGCAGTCCGCCAACCAGCCAAGCGCGGCCACGATGAAAACGAACCACTGGTAGCCATTTAAGTCGAGCAGGCTGGCCCAGCCGGTGCGCGGCGATGTTGAATGTGTTGTCGAAGCCATCTTTCGCTTTCCGGCTCGATGCTCCCGGTGGTAATCGTCGCTATGATATGGGTTTCTCGCGCGCGAACCGAGGCTGGATTTAACGCATGGATACGCAACCAGTTGATACTGATCGTGAACTCATTCTCATTCTTGACTTCGGAGCGCAATACGCCAATCTGATCGCACGGCGAGTGCGCGAGCAGAATGTCTTTTGCCAGGTAGTGCGGCATGACCTGCCCGCCCATCGCATTGCTGAGTTGAAACCCAAGGGCATCATTCTGTCGGGCGGGCCGGCCAGCGTCTATGAACCCGGAGCGCCGCACTGCGATGGGAAGCTCTTTGATCTTGGCGTACCGGTGCTGGGTATCTGTTATGGCCTGCAGTTGGCGGTTCACTTACTCGGTGGCGAAGTGAAGCCGGCCGGGCATCGCGAGTTTGGCCGGGCGCAATGTCGCTTCAATGAGTCGGAGGGACTGTTTCAAGGTGTGAGTCGCGAATCGACCGTGTGGATGAGCCACGGCGATCAAGTGCGCACCGCAACCGGCGATTTCGTCGGCATGGCGGAAACCGACACGTGCCCCATCGCGGCGGTCCGACACCGAAATCGCCCCATTTATGGATTGCAGTTCCATCCCGAAGTAAGTCACACCCCGGAAGGCGGGAGAATTCTCCGTAACTTTTTGACCGACATCTGCGGCTGCACCGGCCAGTGGCGTGTATCCACCATCATTGAAAACACCGTGGCGGCGTTGCAAAAGCAAGTCGGCAGTCATCGGGTGATTTGTGGCTTGTCGGGCGGTGTGGATTCCTCAGTAGTGGCCGCGCTGTTGCTGCGAGCCGTCGGTGATCAAGTCGCGTGCATTTTTGTTAACAATGGTTTGCTCCGTACCGGCGAGGCCGATGGCGTCCGTAAGACGTTTCGCGATCACTTTGGCGCGGACTTGCATTGCGCCGATGCTCAGGAGCAATTCCTCGGCGCATTGGCGGGGGTTACGGATCCGCAACAGAAACGCCAGATCATCGGTCACGTCTTCATTGATGTGTTCAGAGACGAAGCCAAGTGCATCGACAACGCCAAATTCCTGGCCCAGGGCACACTGTATCCGGATGTCATCGAGAGTGGTGGAAGCGCGGATGGGCCAGCCCACACCATCAAGACGCATCACAATGTCGGCGGCCTGCCCGCGGAACTCGGATTCGAATTGGTTGAACCACTGCGTGACTTGTTTAAGGACGAAGTTCGCAAACTTGGCCTCGAACTTGGGTTGCCGGAAGATATGGTCTGGCGACATCCTTTTCCGGGACCAGGGCTAGCAGTCCGCTGTCTCGGCGAAGTCACACGGCAACGTCTCGACGTGTTGCGACAAGCGGACCGCATCTTTCTCGAAGAACTCAACGCCGCCGGCTGGTATCGCAAGACGGCCCAGGCATTTGCCGTGCTCTTGCCGGTACAATCAGTTGGAGTCATGGGCGATGGCCGCACCTACGAAAACGTCGTTGCCTTACGTGCCGTGCAAACCGACGATTACATGACCGCCGACTGGTCGCGCCTGCCAGAGGATCTTCTGGCCACAGTTTCCACCAAAATCATCAACAACGTTCAAGGAGTCAACCGCGTCGTTTACGACATCAGTTCCAAACCTCCGGCGACGATCGAGTGGGAGTAGACACATGCACTTCACCAAGATGCAAGGCTGTGGCAACGACTATGTATTTGTCGATTGCTTTGCGCAACCCGAACCTGCGGATCCGTCCGCGCTCGCCCTTCGAATTAGTGATCGGCACATCGGCATTGGCTCGGACGGATTGATTCTCATCCTCCGGTCGTCGGTCGCCGATGCGCGGATGGTCATGTTCAATGCGGATGGCAGCGAAGGCGCGATGTGCGGAAACGGCGCGCGCTGTGTGGCAAAATACTTATTTGATCGACAGAGGGTCAAGAGTTCTCCGTTTCAGATTGAGACGGGGCGTGGCGTGCTGACGCTCGAGGTCGATTCCACGATGGACGGGAATGCAGACACGATCCGTGTGGATATGGGTGAACCGATTTTGCATGCTGGCCGCATTCCCACCACCATCGAGTCAAAACAGATCGTCAACTATCCGTTCGCGGACCATTTGGATCGGAACCTAGCCGGGCTCTATCACGTTGCGGGATTTGACCTGCGCGGCACCTGCGTCTCCATGGGCAACCCTCATCTGGTGTTTTTTGGACCTGTCGTGGACGAGTCATTCGTTCGCCAACGGGGTCCGGACTGGGAAACTGCCGAGTGGTTTCCGGATCGCGTCAATGTCCATTTCGCCCACCTGATCTCAACCCACGAAATGTCCATGCGGACTTGGGAACGTGGCAGCGGAATCACGCTGGCTTGTGGGACCGGTGCCTGCGCGGTTGCTGTTGCAGGTGTGTTGACGGGGCGTACGGGTCGCCAAGTTCTGGTGCATGTACCTGGCGGGGAACTGCGATTGGACTGGTCGGAAACTGACAACCATGTTTACATGACCGGTCCGGCCGTTGAAGTGTATTCAGGAGAGTGGCCGGACTGAGCCTGGAAGCCGACTCGATGAAGTTGCGACATCCACTTTTGATTTCGTTGGCCGCTCGCATCATCGCCTGGTGCATTCGCCGGTGGGTGGGGCTGTGCAAGTATCAGTACGTTCCGTTGGGGCCGCCGCTGGAATTGACGCGGCCGGGGTTTGCAGGCCGATACATCTATGCGTTCTGGCACGAGAACCTGTTGATACCGGCCTACCACTACTCACGGCCCAACGTGTACGTCCTCATATCCAAACATGCCGACGGCGAGTTGGTGGCCCAGGTATCGCACTGGCTCACAATGAAGACCGTGCGCGGTTCCACAACGCGCGGCGGCATCGAAGCGTTGCGCGGCGTCATGCGCATCGAAGACGGCGGGCATCTCGCCATCACGCCGGACGGCCCGCGCGGCCCGCGCCGGCAGGTGCAACTGGGCTTAGTCTTTTTGGCGTCACGCACCGGCATGCCGATTGTGGCGTGGGGCGTCGGCTTTGATCGGCCATGGCGGATGAAGAGTTGGGATCGTTTTTGTTTGCCACGCCCATTTCGGAAAGCAGTTAGCGTCACGTCGCAACCCATCGTTGTTCCACGTGATGCCGACCGTGAAACTCTGGAACAGTACCGCGTGATGTTGCAACAACAAATGGACCTTTGCGCGGAACATGCCGAACGTATGGCGGCACGCGACATGGTTAGTCGCGACGCGAAGCGGAGCGCGGCATAACGCCAACCCTTGTCAATCCGCCTTGCATTTCTGAACCTTCACGGTATGGTGCCCACCCAACAGCGGATTGACCGAACGAACCAGACTGCGCAAGGGGACTTGCGCCTCTGGGTGCGGGGTGTGCTGCTGCTCAATGTGGCAGTGCTTGTCGCCGTCTTCGCCGTGGCGAGTTGGTTGAAACCATACGACGCCAACGGCATGCCGTTGCAACTGGCCACCCACACGCAGTTGGGTATGGCGCCGTGCAACTTCGTGGTGCTGTTTAATCGGCCATGTCCGACGTGCGGCATGACCACGAGTTTCGCGCTGGTCATGCACGGTGACGTGCTGGCCTCGCTGAGAGCCAACCCGGGCGGAACATTGTTGGCCGTCGGCCTCATGGTGTTCGCGCCGTGGTGCCTGTGGGCCGGCCTTCGCGGCCGATGGCCGCTGCGACGATGGGTCGAAGTCTACTTGATTTGGGGACTGATCGTCACCATAGCGGTGACGGTCGTGCGCTGGACCATCGTCGTTGGAATACCGTGGATACGCGGCTGAGATCGAGCCCAAGGAAGGGAATAGCCATGCGACCGTTGTGCAAATTGTGTTTCGCCGCCGTCTTCGTGGCGTTCGCCTTCACGGCCTCCGGCTGCAATCCGCTCACGGGTGCTTACTTCCTATTGTTTGGCATTGATGACAAAGTGCCGCCGGAATTCAAAGTCGGCAGTAGCAGCAAGAAGACCAATCATGTGATGGTGCTGGTGACAATGATTCAAGAATCCAAGGCCGACTTGCTTGGCGTCGAACGGCA
>JANNLP010000298.1:0-3589 GCA_031396905.1 Gemmataceae bacterium | reverse complement strand
GTTTGAGACAGGCAACCCGCTCCCTCCGTCGGCCACCAGCACGGCTCCGGACGTCATCACCGCGGGCGGAGTCGACCAAGTGGTCACGGTCGTTTACACCGACGGCAACGGCTCGCAGCTCATCAACTTCTCGAAGCTGGGTACCGGCGATATCACTGTCACCGGCCCGGGCGGGTTCGCGGCCACGCCGACACTCGTCTCGACCGCGCCGGGCACCGACGCGAAGACCATCACAGCGACTTACAAGTTCGCCGCGCCGGGCGGCGCGTTCGACGCGGCCGACAACGGCGTATTCACGATCAACCTCGTCGGCAACGAGGTATTCGACAAGGATGTGCCAACGCCAATCGCCGTGCCGCCCCAGGCTCTCGGAACGTTTCAAGTCGCCATCGCGACCACTTTCGTCGTTAACGCCGCCAACGACGAGTCGGTGGACACCGACGGCAAGACCAGCCTCCGCGAGGCGCTGGCCGCTTCCAACGCCGACGCCACTACCATCGACACGATCACGTTCGACGCGACCATATTCGGCTCGGCCCAAACGATCACCCTGACCCAGGGCGAGTTCAAGGTAAACTCCGCTGTGATAGTCACCGGCCCCACCTCCGGCGTTACGATCGACGCGGTTGACAAAAGCCGCCACTTCAACATCGACGCCGCCGGCAAGTCCGCCCAGGCAGTCAGCCTGTCCGGACTGACGCTGACCAATGGAAACTCCGGCAGTGGCCACGGCGGTTCGATCCTCAACGTTGACGAAGATCTAGCGCTCAGCCGGGTGACTGTCCAAAACAGCACGACCACCGGCCACGGCGGTGGCATCATCGTCTTGTCGTTGTCCGGCTCGCTAAACATCGCAGATAGCGCCTTGAAGAACAATTCGGCGACCACGGGCGGCGGCATCCGTGCGACGAACCTAACGATCGCCCGTTCGACGGTCTCGGGAAACTTTTCGAACCTTCGCGGCGGCGGCATTTACATGCGATACGGCGGCGGCACCCTGACGATGACAGACAGCACAGTGTCGGGTAACCAGGACCTCAGCGCCTCCGGCACGGGCGGCGGCGTCTCGCTGTGGCAGACCGTCGCGACCATCACTCAAAGTACAATTGCAGGCAACGCCAGCGCTTCGGCCGGCGGCGGCATCGTTGCCTTTTCCGGAAGCATTCTGACGGTCAACAACAGCACCGTCGCCTTTAACGTCGCATTCGGCAACGGCAACGGCGGCGGCGGCATCTACAATTTCGGATCCTCGACGATCAACCTCGACAGCACCGTCGTCAGCGACAACCAGTCCGATTTCGGCGGGCCCGACATCGGCGGCGCCGTGACTGCCAACTTCAGTCTGATCAGCAAGACGGCCGGGGCGTCCATTACCGGCGGCAACAACGTGCTGGGCGTCAGCGCCAAGCTCAACTTCCTGGCGAACAACGGCGGGCCGACCAAGACTCTT
This sequence comes from Gemmataceae bacterium, assembly GCA_031396905.1. Classification (GTDB taxonomy): domain Bacteria; phylum Planctomycetota; class Planctomycetia; order Gemmatales; family Gemmataceae; genus JAIBBI01. The sequence continues at coordinate 2,139 of JANNLP010000298.1, read as the reverse complement.
CATCCGGCTGCGGGTAGCCCCGTGATCGGCGCTGGCAGCAACCCGGCCGGGTTGGCCGCCGACCAGCGCGGCACTCCCTTTGCGCGAAACGTCAACGGTGCGGTTGACATTGGTGCCGTCGAGGTTCAGCAAGTCCAACTGGTCGTGACCAATAACGCCGACTCCGGTCCGGGCAGCTTGCGCCAGGCGGTTCTGGATGCGAACGTTAACCCAGGGACAGACACGATCATCTTCGAATCGGTTTTCTTCAGCTCGCCGCGGACGATCACGCTGACCACGGGTGAACTGGGCATTTCCGATTCGGTCAACGTCATCGGGCCGGGGGCGGCCTTGGCCACGGTGAGCGGCAATAACGTCAGCCGCGTGTTCTACATCTATGGTACCGCACTGCTCGACGTGACCCTGTCCGGCTTAACGATCACGAAAAGCGTCGCCACCGCCGCCGGGATTGAGTCTGACGGCGAGAACCTCACGGTCCAGAAGTGCGTCATCACGGGCAACGGAGGCGGGATCAGCGTCGATGCTCCCGGGTTTCTGACTCTTACCGACAGCCAGGTAACGAACAATGTCGCGGGTATCGCTGGCTTTGGCGGCGTGCAGTCGGCCGGCGGGGCGATCATCCTGCGCTCGACCATCTCTGGCAACACCGGGGGCACGCTGGGCACCCTGGTCTGCCTCGACGGCCTCACGCTGGAGGACAGCACCGTCGCCGGCAACTCAACGGCAGGCCCAGGCGGCGGCTTGTTTTTGATACAAACGGTCTCTTCGACTTGGCTGATTCGAAACAGCACGATCTCCGGCAATACGTCCGCCAAAAGCGGCGGTGCGATCGCATTGGGTTATAACGCGATGTATGGATTCAACGGGACCCTGACCGTGCGAAACAGCACCATCACGGCCAACAAGGCCACGACGGGCGCGGGCGGCGGCATAGCCCGGATCTTCGGCACCGGCACCATCTCGCTGGAGAGTTCCATTGTTTCTGGCAACATCAACTCGGGGGCGCCCGACCTTTACAGCAGCGGCACGGTCAACGCCAAAACGAGCCTGCTCGGCAGCAGCTACGGGGTCAATACGTTAAACGGCGACGTCTTCACGAATGCCAACATTGGCACCAACCCCTTGCTCGGCGCTCTGGCAAACAACGGCGGACCGACGCTGACCCACGCGCTGCTTGCGGGCAGCCCGGCCATTAACAACGGCTCTAACCCGGGGGCGTTGAGTTTAGACCAGCGCGGCGTGGGCTTTGCGCGAAGCGTTAACATTACCGACATCGGCGCGTTCGAAGTGCAAGCGGCGGCGACCAAGGTGAGCACCGTGGTCATCAACAGTGGCGCCGCGCAGCGGTCCCGTGTCACAAGCCTGACGGTCACTTTCGATTCGGCTGTTACACTGCCGGCCAACCCGGCTGACGCGTTCCAATTGAAGCGGCAGTCCGACAACGCGCCGGTCGCTCTGAGCGCAAGCGTGACTGGCAACTCGGTGACGCTTACATTCGCCGGCGGCCCAGTGAATTTCGGCTCCCTGGCTGACGGCCGTTACACACTGACGGTTCTGGCCGCTCAGGTTACCGCCGGCAACTTCGACGGCAACGGCGACGGCACGCCCGGAGACGACTTTGTTTTGACTGGCAACCCGACGACCACGCCGAAGCTCTTCCGCCTCTTCGGTGATCTTGACGGCGACGGCACGGTCGCCGCCAACGACTTCATCCAGTTTCGGCTGGCCCTAGGCGGCAGCAACCCCATCTTCGATTTCGACGGAGATGGTGCAGTCGCCGCCAGCGACTTCATACAGTTCCGGTTGCGGTTTGGGGGTTCGATATGAGCTATGAGCAACAAAGCGAGACGTATGCATTGTAGTGTTTCACGGGCAATGGCACATCGGCTAGATTAGACATCAGTCATAGGTCGGTCAGGCAAAAAGAGCCGAGAGGGGTGCGCCATGAGTGTGATGAATGGCCGGCGGAAGTGATCGGCTGCGGAGAAGTTGCGGATCGTGTTGGCGGGGATGCAAGCGGGCGACATTGCGGAGTTGTGTCGTCGTGAGGGCATCAACCCGACGCAGTATTACGGATGGAAGAAGCAGTTGGTGGATTCGGCGGAGGCGGTGTTCAACGTGCGCGAGCAGAAGCGGAGT
>JANNLP010000297.1:0-4438 GCA_031396905.1 Gemmataceae bacterium | reverse complement strand
ACGAGATATCGAAGCCGACCTGATCATCGGTGTCGACGCCCAGCGAACCAATGAGTGTTGTCGTGCCATTGTTCGGGCTGGTGACTTCAAACAGTTCATCGGTGTCGGCATTGATGCCGAACAATTGCGTTGAAGTCGCACCGGCAAAATTATTGGTATACGCGACTTCCACAAGTCCGGTGGTCGCCCCGTTGATCGCCGGATCAAAACTCTGCACTCCGCCGGTATCCGGGTTGATGCGGATATTATTGCCGGTGTTGCTGACGAAACGAATACGATCGACGACCGGGTTGAAATCAATGCCGAAGCTTGTCGCGACCGGATTGAAGTTGCCCGCACCCACCAGCGTAGCCGCTCCGGATGTTGTGTTGATCGTGTATAGGTTGGAATTCACATCGGAGATCGCGTATAGCGTCTCGCTCGAAGGGCGGAAGTCGATGCTCGTCAACGTTTCGCCCACGCCAAGGCCGGTGACGTTGATTTGGATCGCCGCGCCGGGGTTCGATGTATCAAACCGCAACAGTTGATTCGAGTCGGTGAGTCCGAACAGCGTGGCGGGTACGGCCCGGTCTTCCAGGTATTGAAGTCCGAGTAGTCGTTTCGCCCCCAATCGAGTGGAGCGGCGCGATTTGCGACCTTGAAGCCAACGGGTCCAAAAGCGAAGCGGCATCGGAATCATGGTAAGTCTCTCCTCCGGAAGCGACGTCTATCGAGTCGTACGGCGTCCAAGTCCGGCCGGCGAAGATGGCAGAACGAGTCCTATGACACGGTGCCAGACGCCAGCCCTCAAGGCAAACGTAGATTTGCCAAAGCCCCGATTTTGTACGCCTTAACATCATCTAAAACACGGGTCTACCGCATTGTACCACACAGGAAAACTCTCCGGCCCGCCGTTACTTCCGGCGCAACCCGACAATACGGTGAACTTTACGCCACTTCCGCATCACTTTTTGGTCTTTTCCTAACGTAGTCGCTAGGTAATTTAAGCCGGCGGACACGTGGTAGGTTGACGCGACGCCTATTAGAATGCCAAACCGCACTAATGGTTAAACATGAACTCGCGCGTATTCAACAAGGCCCAGAACACGTCTTCCAACGCTTTTTGCGGCTCCTTGTGATCCTTCAAAATCCCTTCGAGCTTCGCCCATTCGGCCTCATCCGGCTTGCGACTCAAACATCGAACGTAAAGTTCGTCCACGATTTCCTTCGCCGACTTCTTCTCCTTCAATCGTCGTGCGACCACGCCACCCTCCTGAATCTTCTGCGTGGTGTTGCGGCCATTCAACAGGTGCAACGATTGCGACAGCGTCGGCTCCAGTTTCACTTCACACGAACAGACGGTTTCGCGCGTCGCCCGGCCAAACGTGGAGAGAAAGTATGTCGATCGGGCACCGTCACCAATTTCAACCGCGCGTGCGCCCAGCGGCAACCCGGGAAACTTCTCCTTGGTTTCCGTAACTTGCAATAACACATCGAGCATCGATTCAGCGCGAATCCGGCGAATCGCCGACTTGGCAAAGTTGCGGGTGTCGCCTTCGTTCGATTCGTTGGCCTTCGTCGCCAATTGGTATGTGCGCGACAGGCAAATATCACGGACAAGCTGCTTGAAGTCGTACTTGTATTCGATGAACTTCTTGCCCAGCTCCGCGAGCAACTCGGGGTTAGTGGCCGGATTGGACACGCGGACATCGTCCGGTTCATGAATGATGCCCACGCCGAAGAAGTGGGTCCACACGATGTTGCCGAGGTTGGATGCGAAGTAGGGATTCTCGGGTGAAGCCAGCCACGTGGCCAGCACGGCACGGCGATCCTTGCCGGCCACGTCCGGCGTAGCGCCGCCGAGGAACTTGGGTGCCATCACGCGCCCACCGACGGGGTGATTCACCTCGCCGCCGCCGGCGTTAAACACAATCAACTCGCGCGGATCTTCGCCGCCCTTGCGGCCAATCTGCGAGAAGAACGCGGCAAAACCATAGTAGTCGTCCATTGTCCAGCGGTCGAATGGATGATTGTGGCACTGCGCGCATTGGACGCGCATGCCCATGAACACCTGCGCCACATTCTCGGTGACTTTGAGCCGATCGCGCTCGATCAGATAATAATTGGTTGCCGGGCTGGAAAACGTGCCGCCGGAAGCCGAGAGCAATTCCCGGACCCACTCGTTCACCGGCACGTTGCGGGCAATCTTGTCTTGCAGCCAATTGAAGTACAACACCATCGCTTTAGGGCTGACCTGGTCATTGGAGCGCATTTGCAACAGCTCGGCCCACTTCAGCACCCACAATTCGGCGAATTCTTTTCGGCCCAGCAGTTCATCGACGAGCTTGGCACGTTTGTCGGCCGCCTTGTCAGCCATGAATCGCCCGTATTCGTCGGTCGTGGGCAACAGACCCGCGATATCCAGCGTGACCCGGCGGAGAAACACCTCGTCGCCGCAAACATCGGACGGCGTGATCCGCAGCTTTTGCAGCTTGGCATGGACCAAGCCATCAATGTAGTTGTGCTCGGGCAGTTTCGCTGCCGTGTAGGTCAGGCCCTTCGGCAACACAATGACCTGGGATCCGATGGTGAACGTGGCAAATCGCGCCATCACGAACGCTTCGCCCCGTGCGCCCGCGGTGACCACACCATCAGGGCTGATCTTGGCAGCAACGTCGTTATTGCTGAGAAACAACGCCAGGTTCGAGACATCGCGCACGGAGCCGTCGGAATACCTGGCACGGACCGTCATGCGATGCTTGGTGCCGGTGCCGTCGAGCACCAGTGTTTTCGGGTAAATCTCGGCTGATACCGGCATCGGCAGATTCGGCGGATCACCCGGAGTGCCGGCAGACAGCCATCGGACGAGCGTGTTGTAATAGTCATCGCCGTCAGCGAAGCGTTGTCCGCCGGTATGCGGCACCTTGCCGCACGGCTTTTCGATCAACATTGACTCCGGTGGCAAGGCAAGATTCACGCGCCGGCCGGGCAATTCACGCGTCAGCCGATAATGATCGCCATCGGGGTCAAATCCAAATAAACTCAGACGAAAGCCATCCTTGCCGCGGGCCGCCCCGTGACAACTGCCGGCGTTGCAGCCGGTCCGCATGAATATCGGCATCACATCGAGCTTAAAACTGATGGGCCGATCCACAGTCGCCTGCTTCACCGTCACCGGCACCGTGACAGTTTTCCCGCCATGAACCACCGTCATCGTCGTCTGCCCATCGGCCACCGGAAACAATCGATCGCCCTCGCGGCGCACCAGTGCGGCATTGGCGAAGGTGATCTGCGCTTCTTCAGTGACATCTCGGGTGATGCCGTCGGCGGCAACAGCCTGAATGACGAACGACGCCCGATCCCGACTGGTATTGAGCTGCACATCCGCTGGATAAACCGACAACGATGCGACATCAGCGGCATTCGCTACGCCAATGACCATCAACAACAGCAGTGAATATCGTTTCATGGTGATTAACGCCCGCCTTTTTCCTTCTCCTGCTGATCCTTACGAAGCTGCTCCAACCGACTCAAAGGTTTCGCCGCTTGCGGCTTAGCGGCCACCGGCGGCGCGGGCGCTGCTGGTGCTGCCGCAACCGCATTCACTTTGGGCGGCGGTGGCTTATCAATCCGCAACTCGCCGACCCCCGCAGTATAAACCACAGGTTCGCCGTTCTTCGTCAGAGTCACCTGGCAGATCAGATTGCGATGCTGCCCCGGCGGACTGGCCGCGTCCAACGTCAACGGAATGGACAAGTCCTTCGAAGTCGCGATCACTTCGACATCGCCGGCCGTCACTTTGTTGGGCAAGCCAAACATTTTGACAATCGCTTTGCCTTCAAACGGCGCTGCGACAGCCACGGTCCCACGCAGCGACGATTCCTTGCCCTGTTCGGCGGCCACCTTTTCGAACGCCACCGTCAATGGTTGCACCGCGACTTCGAACGGTACCATTTGCGAGGACACCCACACAGGTCCGTCTTTCACCGCCGATTGCGCCATGATCACATAGTGCCATTTGCCAATCGCGGCGCCGCCGTTGGCTGTGAGCGTCACGATAGCTTCATTCTGCCCCTCGGGAATTGCGACATTGTTGCCGGCGACGCCCGGCGGATTGAACAGCGGCTGCAAATTGATCGCAGCCTTATGCCCGTCACGCCGCTCGGCGACCACTTTGAGTTGCATGATTCCGTTGCGGACCAACGGCGCCTTGGGCTCGACAACGCGAATGGAATATGGAAGTGGCTCAGTTACCGCGATGGGCAGTCGATCCACCTCGACTCTTGCGTAAGGGGTATTGTTTTGGCCGAAGGCGAGTTCGACTTCTTGAAAGAACCGGCAACGGGCGTTGATGGTCTTGATGACCGGCGCGACTGTCAGAGTTCCCAATGTTGCGCTGAGCGGCGCGTCGGCGGCCGCCTCAAAAACCATCGGCATGACAATCATGCCGGGGCTCGTC
>JANNLP010000293.1:0-5469 GCA_031396905.1 Gemmataceae bacterium | reverse complement strand
TTCCTGCACGGCCTCGGCGTCGAGTTCGCCGAGGCGCTAGCCGAGTGGACGCACCGCGAAATTCGCCGGGCCTGGGGCATCGCCGGCGACGACTCCGCCGACGTGAAGAAGCTCTTCAAGAAGCATTATCGCGGTTGCCGGTATTCGTTTGGATACCCCGCTTGTCCATCGCTGGAGGACCAGACCAAACTGTTTGAGTTGCTTAGACCGGAACGGATCGGGCTAGCCCTGTCGGAACAATTTCAACTCGAACCCGAGCAATCAACGACCGCGCTCGTGGTCCATCACCCACAAGCGAAATACTTCAACGTTTCGCGATAAGTTGAGGGCGTTTCATGCACAAGCTCGTGTTGATCCGTCATGGCGAAAGTGAATGGAACCGTGAGAATCGCTTCACGGGCTGTACCGACGTGGACCTGTCCGATCGCGGCGTCGCGGAAGCTTCTCAGGCAGGCAAGTTGCTTAAAGATCAGGGCCATCTCTTTGATCACGCATACGTGTCAGTGTTGAAACGCGCCATCCGCACACTGTGGATCGTGCTGGATGAGATGGACTTGATGTGGCTGCCGGTCACGCACTCCTGGCGGCTCAACGAGCGACACTACGGTACACTGCAGGGGTTGAACAAGTCGGAAACGGCCGCGAAGCACGGCGAGGCCCAGGTAAAAATATGGCGGCGTGCCTATGACATTGCCCCACCGCCGATGGAGACGTCCGACCCGCGCTTCCCCGGATTTGACCCGCGCTACAGAGACCTGAAGACGCATGAGTTGCCGCAAACCGAATGCCTGAAGGACACGGTCGCGCGGTTCCTGCCCTTTTGGCACGACACGCTGGCACCGGCGGTTCGCAACGGCCAGCGCATCGTCGTTGCCGCCCATGGCAACAGCATTCGCGCGATGGTAAAGCACTTCGACAACATCAGCGATGCCGATATCGTGGAATTGAACATTCCCACCGGCGTGCCGTTGGTCTACGAGTTGGACGCCGACTTGAAACCGATCAGACATTATTACCTCGGCGATCATCAAGCGATTGCCGCGGCGCTTGCCGCCGTAGCGGCACAAGGCAAAGCGAGTCCCGGCGCGCCGGGATAAGCCCGACGTGGAGTCTGGCGGGCACAAATCAAAATCACTTCGAGGTGATCGCTTAGCGCTCGCCTTGCCCCACCGGCCGCATACAAACTTCTACATCGACACCATTTGCTTCAAGGAGGACTCCCCATGTTCCGCCGCTTGTTGCTCGCTATTACTTTAGGCTTAACGTCTTATCCGCTCGCCGCGCGCGCCCAGGACGCGGCAACGGCTGCTCAAGATGTCCGCGTTCGCCAATCGTTGTTGCACGTTCTGGGTGTCGGGGTGGAAACTTACAACTCCGGCGATCCAGCCGGTTGTTACCGCATTTATCAGGGTGCGATTCTGAGTCTATTACCGCAACTCGACTATCGGCCGGACCTGCAGAAAGCCGTGAAAGCAGGTTTGGATGCGGCGACTCAGCGGAGCATGAGTGAGCGGGCGTTTGCATTGCGCGCGGTGCTGGACAATGTCTACAAGGAAGTCACTCCCAAATTGTGGAATCGGCTCGGCGGCGAACCGGCGGTCAAAGCCGTCGTGCATGACTTTGTCGGGCTGCTGGCGCAGAATCCCAAGGTTGATGTCACTCGCGGCGGCAAGTTTAAGTTGGACGCCGACGCCGTCGCGAAGCTCGAACGACTGCTCGTGGAGCAGATTAGCTCCGTCACTGGCGGGCCACTGACTTATTCGGGACGCGACATGAAGACCGTGCACGGCGGTATGGCGATCACGAGCGCACAGTTTGATGCCGGCGCGGCAGACTTAATTGAAGTCCTGAAGAAATACAAAGTCGCACCGGCGGAAATGCATGAGTTGATCGGCATCATTGCCAGTACCAAGAAGGACATCGTGATGGCTCCGCCATCGCTGTACACCCGGCTTGGTGGCGAAGCGGCCATCGTCGCCGTGATCGATGACTTTGTCGGTCGGGCGGCAGGCAATCCGGCCGTCAATTTCACTCGCAAGGGCACGACCGCCGAGTGGAACGCCACACCGGAAAACGTAGCTAAGTTGAAGAAGGCTCTGGTGGATTTGGTAGGTCAGCTCACAGGCGGCCCACAAAAGTATGCCGGCCGCGATATGAAGACGGCCCACCGCGGCATGATGATCGCCGATGCCGAGTTCACAGCTCTGGCGAGCGACCTAAGGGCTTCCTTAGAAAAATTCAAGGTGTCCGCAATGGATCAGGATGACCTCATGAAGCTTGTTGCCGGTACTCGCGGCGATATCGTCGAGAAGAAGTAACTCAAATTGTTCGACAGAAACGGAGGGCGTGGATCAACGAATGGTGTTCCACGCTTGCCTTTCGCGTTTGGCCGACTGGCGTTTTCAATCCCCGGCCGAGACCGCACACAACTTGAATCAACTTCCGCAATTCTTGCAGCCTTGATGTGGCTGGCGCGGCACAACCGGCAAATGCGGTAAATAAGTTGAATATTGGTGCCGCACTCGGCCGATGTAGGAGTGCCGGGGATGGAACGCCTCCATTCTGGGCGTCCGCCGTCCGGGGGGAGGCGACAGACAATGCAACGTTGGTCGTACATGCTGTTGGCCGTGCTGCCCTTCATCGGGACTGGCTGCGGTTTCTCCAAGATCATCAAACGCAATGTCGTCGCGACGCCGCTCTATTCTCTAACGGAGCACGCCGAACATCATCGCAACGAGCGATTCGCGCGGGAAGCATTTATCCAAATGGCAATGAACTTCGCCGATCAGGAGTTCAGCTGCGACTACCGTCGTGGCTTTGTGGAGGGGTACACCGATTACCTTGATTATGGTGGCGTAGGTGAGCCGCCGCCACTCCCGGCACCGAGCTATGGACGATTCGGCTATATGACGCCGGAAGGTCTGGCCGCGATGGACGATTGGAAGAACGGCTTCCGCCACGGAGCCGCAACGGCACGGGCGAGCAACCTCCGCGAATTGGTGACCCTACCCGTTTTCTGGGGTCCGGCCTATCAGCCGGTGGCGAAATACCAACCACGCCAGAAGGTTCCGGTCGAGGATAAGAAAGCCAGTCCACCGAACAAAGCGGAGGCGCCTAAGGAAATGGTGCCGATCGTCAAACCCGCAGATCAACCGATGGACCCGGTCCGGCAATAACAACAGCGACGGCAGAACCACGGATGGAACCGGCTATGCGCTCCAACCTGATTGCGACTCGACGATTGCTGGCCCTCGCCGCGCTCTGCGGCAGCCTGGGTTGCGCATCGCTTTCGAATCCGACAACATTTCCATCGGTTGCCGTGCGCCGTCTGCCTCCGGAAGTGTTCGGGCCGTCTCGCGACGCCCAAATGGACATCCCCCAGACACTCTTGCGCCAGCCGCCCAACCAGGAACACAAGATCGAAGCCGGAGACACACTGGGTATTTTCCTACCGGATCCATTTGAGGCGCGCACCACTTTCCCGCTAGTTACTTTACCACGAGAGGGCGCTCTGAGTCAGAACATTGGCGTCGGAGTTCCGGTACAGGTGTTGGAAGACGGGACAATTACGCTGCCGAATCTGGAGCCGCTCAACGTAACCGGATTGACAATTGCCCAGGCTCGGGAAAAGATCATTGAGACGCTGTTGAAAACCGCCATCTTCAACACTCGCAATCAGATCAAACTCAATGTATCGCTCTTTCGGCCGCGCCAATATCACGTTCTGGTTGTGCGCCAAGATTTCAACGGCGCGTCTGTCGGCAGCGGGGGGCTGATAAGCAACAAGCGGGGTTCGGGCGTTGTTCTGGACCTGCCGGCCTACAAGAATGACGTCCTGACCGCCTTGACCAGTTCCGGCGGCCTACCAGGTAACGACGCCAAGAACGAAGTGGTGATCCAGAGGGCCAAAAAAGCCTTTACAGCCGAGACGATGATGCCGGAAGGATTGCTTCCGGGCATTGAGACCATTCGCATACCGCTGCGCTTACGTGAAGGCGATCCGATCCCATTCCGCCAGGAGGATGTGATCCTCGACGACGGCGACATTGTATTCGTGCAGTCACGTGAAGCGGAAACATACTTCACCGGCGGGCTGATGCAGGCCAGGGAATTCCCGCTTCCCCGCGACTATGATCTCGACGTCGTCAGGGCATTGATCAACGCCGGAGCTCCAATCGCCAACGGCGGGCAGAACTTCAACACCTTCCAAGGCAACATCGCCACTCAAGGACTTGGCTCACCATCGCCGAGTCAACTCACGGTGCTGCGCCGTTGCCCCGGCAATCGGCAGATTGCTATTCGAATCGACTTGAATCGGGCGTTGCAAGACCCGCGTGAACGCATCAACGTTCAGCCTGGCGACATTCTGATCCTCCAGGAAACGATGGGCGAAGCAATCACACGCTATGTCACCGGATCGATCCGCAACACGTTCATCGGCACGATCTTCAATACAGGTAAGGCGGCTGATACTATCCAGATCAGTTCTCCGTGATGAAAACGGGGTGGCTCGGCATGGGCGATTTGCTTAGCCACCTAACCACGAGAACCAGCTCTTCGTGGCCGGCAACGGTGGTGGTACGATGACCGCGTGCCCATTGAGAATGGCAATGCCGTTGGTGCTGCCGATGCGTTCAGCTTCAGCTTCACCGACCCACTTCACTACTTGTTGATATGCCGCCGCCATCACCGGTGGTCGGCGACGCAAAGAATGTCCATCCGAACCCAGCACGTGCACCATGCGGCGCTTGAACCAACTCTTGATCGCCAGTGCATCCTCCCGATTCGGCGGATCGGTGATGCTCTTGGACGAGACTTGAAGCAAGCAGCCGGCCTGAATCAACGTCTCGGCCCGGCCCGGGTCGTGAAGCACTTCCGGACACCGTTCCGCATGGCCCAAAATCGGTCGTATGTTGCGATCATCGAGTTCCTGGACAAGCCACTTGAGTTCGACGCAGAGGCCGTGCGGCATTTCAATGAGCATGTATTTACCGGTATCGCCGATGGTCATGAGTTCGCCACGATCCAGTTGACTCAACGTCTCTGTACTGACCATGACTTCGGCGCAAGGCCGTGTTTGCAGCGGCACGTTGTTGATTTTCAGTTGTTCCGCGAGTGACGCTGCGGCGGTGCGAATCTGGTCGGGTGAGTTGTTGGGGTATTCATCATTCTGATGTGCTCCGGCTGCGGCGTGGCGGATGCCTTGTTCGACCATCATCTTGCACATGGCCAGCGCATCTTCAGCGGTCTTTGGGCCATCATCCATGCCCGCGAGCAAGTGAACGTGAATATCGACGAGAGGAGGAATCATGATCACCGGCGCTGCACCCTGGAAATTGAATCGGTGAACTCAAGTAAGCGAAAGGGCCGGCGGGAAGGCGAATTCAAAACGCTTACCGCCCGCCCTGCGTTATTCGTAACCAACCTAGCCGTTGATCGCCGGCACGATCGAGTGCGGCGCGTCGGCGG
>JANNLP010000287.1:0-2715 GCA_031396905.1 Gemmataceae bacterium | reverse complement strand
CCAAGCCCGTCAGGGTATGAACGGCCGGTGCAGGATGTTGTCCGCGCGTGGGCCAAGCCTCTGGCCGACGATGTGCGCACTGATCGGCACGGCAACGTCATTGCCATGCGCCGGGCCAAGGCGTCGGTCAAGAATCCGCAGCGGGTGATGTTGGCAGGGCATTGCGATCAGATCGCGCTGATGGTTCAACATGTCGATGAATCCGGATATATCAACATCCAACCCATTGGCGGCTGGGACATGCAGGTGCTGATTGGCCAGCATCTCACCGTGTGGGGCAAAGACGGGCCGATTCACGGCGTGATCTCGCGCAAGGCCACGCATTTGCTCACAGACGAGGAAAAGAAGAAGGTTCCGCAGTTCATTGATGTTTGGGTCGATATCGGTGCCAAAGACAAAGCCGATGCGGAATCTGTTGTCCGCCCCGGCGATGTCATCACGTTGGCACTTGGTCTGCGCGAGATGCGCAACGGTTTGGCATGCGGCCCGGCGATGGACGACAAGGTCGGCGTGTGGACTGTCTTCGAAACATTGCGATTGTTGAACGGCAAACAACTTGATGTGGAGGTGTATTGCGTTTCCACCGTTCAGGAAGAAATCGGATTGCGCGGGGCCACTACCAGCGCTCACGGCATCGATCCCACGGTTGGGATTGCCGTGGATGTTTGCCATGCTTCCGACACGCCCGGCACGGATAAGAAGATGATCGGCGACATCAAACTCGGTGCCGGGCCGGGTTTGTTCCGTGGGCCAAACATTAATCCGCGCGTTTTTGAGCGGCTTGAATTGGCAGCGCGGGACAAAGAGATCAAAGTGCAAGTGCGTGGCGCTCCCCGAGCGACCGGCACTGATGCTAACGCCATTCAGATTAGCCGCGCGGGTGTGGCGGCTGGCCTCATTGGCATTCCCAATCGCTACATGCACAGCCCGGTCGAGATGGTGGCCCTGTCGGATTTGAATGACGCCGCACGGTTGCTCGCCGAGTTCTGCGGCAGTTTGCCGGCGGACGTCGATTGGACGCCGTGACCCATTTTTCCTCATTTTTGTGCGGTCGCGCCTTGTTCGACTTGGTAAAATAGCCCGACACGGCCAACTCGATCCGCGGAATGGTGTCCCGGGTCCGGTTGGCGTGTGGCATTTATGTCGGGTCGTGACAACCACGCCCGCAGGCCCCGCAGGAGCGTCCGAGACATGGCTGATGATCGCATTCCCATGACCCGGGAAGGGTACGAGAAACTCAAAGCCGAGCTGGACCACATGCGGAATGTGGCCATGATCGAGGTGACCACGCGGGTGGCCACCGCTCGCGAAATGGGTGATCTCAGCGAAAACGCCGAGTATCACGCAGCCCGCGAAGATCAGGGCCTTTTGCAGGCCCGCATCAATGAGTTGAACGGGCGGCTCAGCAAAGCGTCCATCGTCGATCGCAGCTTGATGCCGGCCGGTCAGATCGTTTTTGGCGCCAAGGTCAAAGTGAAGGACCTCGACTTTAACGACGAGGAAGAATTCGAGCTGGTCGGCCCCGGCGAGGACGATCCGGACAACAACAAGATTCTGACCACCAGCCCCATTGGCCAGGGGTTGCTCGGCAAAAAGATCGGCGAAACGGCCGAGATTGACGTGCCCAAAGGCAAGATTCGCTTCCAAATCGTGGCGATTCAGTAGCCCGCCGCGATCCTGCTTGAATCCCTCCCCTTGCCCCTCCCTTCGAGGGAGGGGAATAATTCGGGGCCAGTTTGCATTCGTCGTGCCGGCAAAGTAGATTGCAGCAGACATAACGGCGGCGTCAGTATTTGTGCCGTCGCCGGGAGTCAGCCGGGTCGGCACGCTTGGGTCACAACGCCTTTCTCCTCGAAAGGGCAACCCTGCACGAAAGTCGGGGACGCAAAGTGCTGGGCCTAATGCCGCAAGGCGATGGCCGCAGTGCTGCCGAAGGGATCGTACGAGGCGAACAGCCCGTTCATCCCCGGTCACTGGCAACAGTGCCCGCCCCGACCCAAGGGCCTGCAAAGGCTTCGAGCCGGCTGATTCCGATGTCTGTTTGACGCGGGCATGTCTCATTGTTCAGCTCCATGTTTTGCACAAGTGTTCTTCTCTGTGTTTTCCTCTGTGCTCTCTGTGTCTCTGTGGTTGATCTGAAGAATTAACCACAGAGACACAGAGTGCACAAAGGAAGCACGAAGAAAACCGCGATCCCGATCCCCGACTTGCGGCATCGTGTCCCATGAGTGCGACGCCGTTGTTAACCGCCTGTCGATCAGCGGAGATACGTCCCCCGACGCTCCATGCTGCGACTTGTTGACATGTGCGCGCAGTGTGACACAAGCGCGCAAGAACGGTGATGCGGGCGGGGCGATTATGTCATGTTCCGGATCCATCCGCTTAAGGTCTCCCCTCTCTCAATCGAGGGGCGCTATGCCGGGTCCATCCGCGGAAGCCCCTCTCTCACTCGAGGGGATTGTTCGAGATCCTTCCCACGAAACACCCCATCTCACTCGGGGCGATTGTTAGCAGACCAGAGCGAGCACTTGCACACTCGTCTGTTCGTCGCTGTTTGCAGGGAGGTAGTGGTGGTAGTAGTGGTGGTTGTCAGCGACAATTCCATCGGACAGGTCATGTCAAACCCGCCCGCATCACCAGTTCCCGCAGTCACAACTCCGGCCGAATGACGTACGTCGTTAGCTGATCCACGCTTGCCGTCGATATCAAACGGCT
>JANNLP010000283.1:0-16484 GCA_031396905.1 Gemmataceae bacterium | reverse complement strand
GTGTTCGTAATACTCATCGGGTGCATCGCGGTGCGGAAACTGTCGGAAAAATGCCCGCAGTTCAAGTGTCTGATGGGCAAGCGGTTCTTTCTCGATGGAGAGCTTGATGCTGAAGCGATTCGGCGCGGTCGGCGGCCCCAGCGATGCAAATCCTTCGCCGAGACCGCCAGGGCCGGCGAAGAGGTCGATGACGGGGATGGGTTTGCTTGCGGGCATCTGGCTCGGAATGAGGGCGACGGGAAATGCGGGGAGGTTGGGATTATGGTAGGAGATCGTTTGCGCGAGGGGTGGGATTGCGGGGGGGTGATGGGGATTGGGGAGTGATCATTGTGGGGGTGGGTTTTCGCGCTCCGCTGCGGGGTACCTTCGCGTCGCGGCTAACCGGTTGGGACTTTGCAATGCCATCAACAACTGATCGCGGGTCCATTCGTTGGCTTTGGCCATTTGGGGGTTGGACCTTGTGAGATGCTTGTTTCAAACCCCCCACCCTAACCCTCCCCCACAAGGGCTGACCGCCCGACAGTTTTGCTGGGGTTAGGAAGGGCATAGGTAGATCATGGTGGGCCAATGGAAGGGAGTGTTGGTCAGGAGATCGTGCCAGGCGCTGAGTCCGAGTTGGAACAGGCTCAGCCGGGCCATCCGCCGCATCTGCGACAGCGACTGCCAGTCGAGTGACTGACGCAACCGATTCAACATTATTATCCGTCGAACTGTGAATGCTGTCGGCACGCCTTGCCGGGTGCGTCGGGCGCGGACGTGGCCGAGCCGCGTTGGCATCAAGTCGTCGAGTTGCCGCCACGGTTGGTGGACGTGACGGAGCATCAAGCCCATGGCCGCCGGTGTCCGAGTTGTGGCCAAGTGACGTGGGCCGAGTTTCCTGCGGCCGACGACGCCAAGGCGAACGCCTTTTGAAACAACGTGCTGGACATCGAAGTCGCGCTCTGGACCTTCACCCGTCGCGAGGGCGTCGAGCCGACCAACAATCATATTGAACGCCTGTTACGTCCCGGCGTGCTGTGACGCAAAAACGCTTTCGGCTGCCACAGCGACGACGGTTGCCGCTTCGTCGAACGCATCCGCACCGTCGTGCAAACCCTCCGGCTCCAAAAACGACCCGTCCTCGATTTCCTGTACCAATCCCTGCTCGCCCACCGCCAAACACTCATCGCCCCAGCATTACTCGCCAGCGGGTGAACGGTTACATGAACTCTCGCTAGCTGACGTTTGGGCGCGTGCCGTCGGCACGGTAAGCGAGCGTCGAATGGCGTATGTTGAACTCAATCTGAAATTCGGTTGGCACAGAGCATCATGGCCAGATTCGCAAGAATAGTTCTGATTGCCATCTTATCGCTGCCAGGCACCAATCAAGCCAGGGCTGACTGGCCGCACATTCGTGGACCGGAACTTGATGGGCTATCCGCGGAGACCGAGTCTGGTCAATGGCGGCGGGGGTCGGCTATTCTGATACCACACTCCCGCGCAAGAGAATGGAGGCGCAACGCCTAAGCCAGTCACTTTCAACTGCCCACGCTGCAACAAGCCTCATGTCTCCAAGGAGGAACACGCCGGTAAGACGACGGCATGTAAAGCGTGTGGTACAAGGATGGTGATACCCGGAGAACAAGACGATTTTGAATTTGCTGAACCGCAAAAAGAGCCGCCAACCGGCTCACAGCATTGGGCAAACCAAGAACTCAAGTTCTGTGTTCACTGTGGTAACAAAATTGCTCGGGCTGCCATCATCTGCCCCAAATGCGGAGTTGGCCAGCCAGGTACCCTTCCTCCGGGCTTTAGCGAGCCAGCTGGGCCGCGTAGTGCGATCAAAGTTTGCCTAATCGTGGCCGGCTGCGGCAACATTTTGGCGGCGGCTCTTTGGGCTTCGACATGTATTCTTGGCTTTATGGCCATCCCACCAATTATTTTGGCGCTGTATGAGTTGATAACCGCGTCGGGCATGGATCGTTACAGCGATCTCACGCTCAGGAGAAAAGTCCACTTTTTATCCATCTTCGAAATCATTTTTGGAGTGCTGACACTCAGCCTCATCGCTTTCGTTTGCGGAATATTGAACATGGTTAATTCGGGAAAACTAAGACAATTGTAAATCAACGCCCCTCGCATGGTCCTTGCCGCTCGAACACTTAGTCAGGATTTCGCCGTTTCAGCGTGCTCACTCGCCTACGTCGGTCGACACAACGTGGTTTTGGTATTTGTTGGTTGACAGACACCACGTCGAGCTTACGCATCGACGCTCGCCAACTTCAATGGAACTCCATGCGGCATCTTCATCTTGACCGACTCGCCGGTTCGGGTTTACACTCTGCGATTGGTTTTGCATTGGCGTTTTCCCATGGATGGGATCGGCCTGTCATGCGGTTGGTGCATCTCACATCCTCGACGTTTTTTGGCGGTCCCGAGCGGCAAATGCTGGGGCTGGCCGAGGCACTGCGCGGGCGAGTTGAAACGAGTTTTCTTTCGTTCGGCGAACACGGCAAGTGTGCCTCGTTTCTCGCAGAAGTGAAGCAACAAGGGTTTGCCGGCCAACAGGTGCCACACGATACACCGCACTTCCTCGCGGCGTTGCATGATATTGAGCATTCGTTGCGAGCGACCCGGCCGGACGTGCTGCTGTGCCACGGGTACAAGGCCGACTTGATCGGCCGACGGGCGGCTCAACATGTCGGCGTGCCGGTGATCGCCGTTTCCCGCGGCTGGACGGCCGAGACCTGGCGCGTTCGCATCTACGAAGCGTTGGATCGGCACGATTTACCTCGGGCCCTGCATGTGGTGGCCGTGTCGGACGCGCAATGCAAGCTTGTGAAAGCTGCCGGTGTCCCGGCCAATCATATTACAGTCATCCACAATGCGGCACGGCCCAATGCGTTTCCGCCGGCATCAGCAGAGGGGCGGGCACGATTGGCAGCGATTGCATCGACGCCCGGTGAACATCTGGTTGTCACCGCCGCTCGCCTTAGCCCGGAAAAAGGCATTCACGTCCTCATCGACGCGGCCCGGCGAATCGTCGATGTCATGCCCGGCGTGCGCTTCATCGTCTTTGGCGAAGGCGCGGAGCGCGATCGGCTCGAGTGGATCATTGAAGAGAACGGCCTGTGCGATGGCTTTGCGCTGCCCGGCTTCCGTGCCGACCTGGATGAGTTGTTGCCCAATGCCGACTTGGCGGTGTTGCCATCGTTTACCGAAGGCTTGCCCAACGTGGTGCTCGAAGCGAGCGCGGCGGGGATACCCGTCGTCGCTACCGCCGTCGGCGGCACACCGGAATGCGTCATCAATGGCGAAACGGGACTGCTGATTCCCGCAGGTCAGCCCGAACCGCTCGTTTCTTCAATTACATCATTGCTAAGTGACCCGGCCCGACGGCGGCGCATGGGCGATGCGGGCCGTGATTATGTCCGCGATGAGTTCTCGTTTGCCCAGCAAGCCAATTCATATCTCCAACTGTTCGCGCGACTCGGCATCGGCCGAGGCACATCGGGGCGGCGAGCCGCATGAGTGTGCCTCAGCGGCCGGTACGCGTCAACTACTTCATCGACCGCCTCAGCAGGGCGGGCACGGAAACGCAGTTGCTCGCATTGATTCACTCGCTTGATCGCAGTGTCGTAGAACCATCGTTGACTTTGCTGAGTGGGAATGACGACGAATCGCGCTCGTTGGAGCCTACCGACTGCCCGGTGAAGCGACTCGGCCTTACGTCATTAAAACGACCGGCTGAACTCGCACGCGCCAGCCGCAAACTCCTGCGTTTCTGGCGCAGACAAGCCGTGGATGTAGTTCAGACATACTTTTTGGACAGCACCTATCTCGGTGTGCCGCTCGCCCGCCTTGCGGGAGTGAAGCGTGTCATTCGCGTGCGCAATAACGTCGGCCATTGGCTCACGCCCAAGCATCGTGGACTGGGTCGAGTCATTGGTCGCATCGCCGATGTGACGCTGACCAACAGCCAACCCGGCTTGCACGCGCTTCACGTCGCCGAGCGCGGCAACCGCAACAAACTCGCGGTGCTGGAAAACGGTGTCGATCTGGATCGGTTCGCCCATGTGCCACCGCTGGCACGTCGCGGCGGCATCGTCACCGTGGGCGCGGTCGGCAACCTTCGGCCGGTCAAAGGCATTGATGTCCTGATTCGCGCCGCCGCGCGGTTGCCGGACGTGCGCTTTCTCGTCGCCGGTGAAGGTGATCAACGTTCTGAGTTGCAGTCAATGATTGACGCGCTTGGTCTGGCACATCGATTCGCGCTCGTTGGCCAAGTCAACAATATGCCAGCCTTCCTAGCTGGCGTTGACATTGCCGTGTTGCCTTCCCGGGCCGAGGGAATGTCGAACGCGCTGCTTGAATTCATGGCCGCTGGTCGCCCGGTGGTCGCCACTCGTGTTGGCGGCAATGCCCAGATTTTGGAAGAAGGTAAACATGGCCTGCTCGTGCCGGCCGATGATGCTGAAGCGTTGGCTGATGGGATTGAACAATTCATGCGCGACGAGCGCTTCGCCTACCACATGGCCGAAACGGCCCGGCGACATGTGGAAGAACATTATGGACGAAAAGCGATGCGGCTGAGGTTCGAACACTTCTATCGGCGGTTGTGTGCGTGACGCCGATGACTTTCGGCGCGGTCTGAAAACACATTGACGTCGTTAGTCAGCTAGCTCCATGAACATCTTGGCCAACTTTGGCCCCTTACCTTCATCGTCGTGCTTGAAGAAAACAAACGTCTCCTTCCAATCCTGTTTCATGATTTGCGTCATCCAGGTCTTCAACTCGGGTCCGCTGTAGTTGTCCCGTCGCAGGCGCACGTAGCCCCAATCCGCGGTGGCAACGCAAGGAACTTTCAGGTCATCTTTTTCCTCGGCGATACACAATGCAACGCGATGCTTCCGCAACAAGTCAAATACTTCCTCGTCAAACCACGACGCATGGCGAAACTCCATTGCCGCGCGGCGATTTGACGGCAACAGCTCTATGAACTCCTGCAACCTCGAGGCGTCTTTCTTGAAGTTCGGCGGCAATTGAAACAGAGTCGGCCCGAGACGATTCCCTAATTCTCCGGCGATCTCGAAGAATTGAGTGATGACTTCATCGACTCCTTTGAGCCGTTTGATGTGGGTGATTCGCTCCGGCGCTTTGAGGGCAAATGTGAAATCGGCTGGCACCTGGCTTTTCCATGTTTCCAGGGTCGATTCCGTCAGCAGGTTCTTGAACGTGTAGTTGATTTCGACGTCCCGAAATTGCTCGGCATAGTACTTCAGCATCTGTTTCGCGGGCAAGGATTGTGGATAGAACGAGCCTTTCCATTTTGGATAATAATAGCCGCTGGTGCCGACGTGTAGGTGCATATACTTCTCGCTCGAATTCGGTCGCGGCGACTATTCTACCGCACTGACAATCCGAAAGCAGTATGTCGCAAGCGCGAAACGGAAGCCGGCACGAGACGATGTATCAGACTGCTGTCGCGCCCAGCCAATAATTAACCTTCGACTTGTAGTCGGTCGCCGTGGACCAGGCTGGCATAGCGGCGACTGTTGCGGACATTCATGAATGAACCAAACATGGCGACGCCGATCAACGCCGAACCGACGATCAATAGCGACGAATGCTGTTGTTTCTGTTGTTCCGATCGGTCGGCGTATTTCAGGATTTGTTTCCCATTGCCGCTGAGCGTGTACAACTCGGCGTAATTCGGTGTCGATGTCTTGATCGGCGCCAGACCGGCACGGATCGACTTGCCACTCTGCACGGCCGCGGACACCTCGCGGTAGTTGGGCGATGAACCCGTGTAGGACGTGCGATAATCACCGATGGAGAATTTCAGCACGGGTATCTTTTTGCCAAGCCGTCCGGAGATGGAATCACGTTGGATGTTGCCGGGAATGCCTTCAACGTGCACGAATTGGCTCTGCGGAACGACAATCTCCGCCGGGTCGCGCAAGAAATAGAACGGCAAAGAAATCACTCCGATCGCACCGAGTAGGCCCGGCAGTATCCAGTGAACCCACGAAGGTTTGTAAGGCGAGGCCATGAGGGTGATCCCGTGGTATGCGGTGAGTGCGGACTGCGCTACAAACGTAGCTCATGGGCAAGGTGGAAGCAAAAGAGGGATTTTTGGATTGGGAAACGGGCTGCTTGGCTGGCAACCATAAATCACCATCGAACGCAGCCCGGACCGAGATCGTCATCCATCGGCGTCCGCGGGACCGAACCCTGCGGTACGATCCGAGTCACTGGTGTTTTTATTTCGGCTTGTTGGCTTCGAGGTTTTTTCGTCTCAGTCCAGCGAGCTTTTCGCGGTCGTCTTTCGGTGCGATCTCTTTGGTGAAGCCGGCCTGGTTTTGCGTGGCTGTCCAGTCAGCGATATGTTTGGTTTCGTTGTAACCCTTGGGAACTTTGACGGAAATCTCTCGAAAGAACCGCACTCGTTCACCCGTAGCGGGGTTTTCGAGAACCTTGATCGGCTCCGGGACGCCGGAATTGCCGCATCCAGTCGCCACAATAATGCAAAAAATGGCGACGACGAAATAACAAAAGTGCCGCATGGCAAAATCCTCTTACCAACCTCACGGCCAAAGAGTCATTTCGAGTAGCCGCATATTCAATCTACCGCGATAGGTCATCGCCAGTTTCAATCCGCCAATCGCCGGCCCGGCCCAGGATCGTTACCCACCACCGACCCCGGCCCGGAACGCACCGGGCATGCCGGAACCGTGGGCCAAGGTTCTCGGGCCAATGAAATAAGCCGCTGGCGGTGCCGCTGCAACGATGCTTCGTTTTGTGCGGAGTTGCAATTGCTGCCGTCCAGCCGGTTGGCTAAACTTAGTATTATGAAACGGCAAGTTGCTACCCTTGATCGCTTAGTCAACCCTGTCGTGCGCACATTGACGCCGCAGGTGGCCAAGTCATTGATCAAACTCCGTGCGGACCCCGAGTTGCAATCGCGCATGGATGAGTTGGCCGAAAAGTGCAATGAAGGCCAGCTCACCGGTGACGAGCGCGAGGAGTACGAAACCAGCATCCGCTTCGGTAATTTCATCGGCATTTTGCAGGCCAAGGCCAAAAAGATGCTCAAACAAAGCCGACCAACCCGATGAACGCGGCTGCCCGGCGGCTCGTGTGGGGTCGGGCCGGTCAGCGCTGCGAGTATTGTCGCCTTCATCAAAACGATGAACCGTACTTTCGCTTTCACATCGAACACATCGTCGCCCATCAGCATCGTGGCAGCGACGACCTCACGAACCTCGCGTTGGCGTGCCATCATTGCAACCAGCGCAAGGGAACCAATCTGTCGGGCATCGACGCGCAAACCGGAAAAGTAGTCCGGCTCTTTCATCCCAGGCTTCAACAATGGGTCCGACACTTTCGCATGGCGGGCTTCCGCATCGTCGGTCGAACCCAATGCGGCCGCGTCACTGTTGCCCTTCTCGATATGAACGCACGAGATCGCATAGAATTGCGTAAGGCCGGAACCGATGTGGACTCGGCCGACGACCAACTCGATTGATCTGACGATTCGTCACATGGCTTTGTCCAGGCGTTAAAACGCCTGGCTACGACCGCCCGCTCTCCGGGTGAAAACAAATTGGAGGTTCTTGCTGGGAATGGAGTGAGTAGCGTGCGTGTCGGGCCGGTGCGTTCCGGGTCGTAGTCTTCGTTCGTTTTCTACCGCTGATCGATACGGCTCGACACGCACTCCTATGTTGCCATTGCATTCGTGATTCGTCCGAATTGGCCCATCAGGGTCGGGCAATGCGTCGAAGCCAATATCCTTGCCTTCGTCGTTCGTGGGCGATGGCCAACACAAGCACCAAGTTTGGATCGATGATTTCGTAGTAGATCACATACGGATAACGTCGAACTTTGTAGAAGCGGGCAATGCCGCGCCAGTCAGGGCCGGATTGTGGATTGTCAGCGATGCGTTCGATTGCGGCGAAGATGTTCTTCTTGACTCGATCTGCCGCGGTGCCGCTGCGCTCTCGATACCACTGGCGAATTTCACGGTATTCATTTGCCGCCAGGCGATGGATGATGACGGCGGCGGGCGGCGGCCTCATGCTTCATCCCGCAATTGCTGCCAGGGAATCCCTACCGACGAATCACTTGCAAATTCTTCGGAACGACGTTTGAGTTCGGCTGCCCATTCATCATCCGCGATAAGCTCAGTGTCCGGCTCGAGTGTTTCCAGCAAACGCTCGGCAATGGTCAACCGGTCAGCGGCATTCAGCGCCATGGCGTCTTGAAAAACAGTCTCGACTTGAGTAGTCATTGCCTGCCTCCTTCGGGGCACGATCTATCAATCATTCTGCACATTTTTTGGGAGTGATGCAATGACAACAAGCCATCCAGGCGTTGAAACTTCTGGCTACGACCGCCCGCCCTCCGGGCGAAAACGAATTGGAGGTTCTTGCCGAGAACGGAGTGAGCAGGGTGCGCGCTGGGTCGCCCGGCCTGAGATTGGCATCCATCGGCGACCGCACTCATGAAGGTGCCAAGTATTCACACCTTCGCCTTGCGCTGCTGAGGCGTGGCAAATGGACTCGAAGAATGGTATGTCATTGTCTCTACATTCTTTGGTTCTCGAAAACACCAGTTCATGTCAGAAAAGTTCTGTTCATATCTGCCACTGGCTACAAGATCGGCAAACGCCATCTGATGGCGTGCATGGTCGCGAAGGGACGACGCATATTCTTTGCGGTCAGTTTCCTTACCGGCACAGAAGTACCGCGATCCATCGAAACCAAAGTGAGATTCTATGGGTCCGACAACTTGAAACAGAAGCGGGTCAGCTGAGTTTACCTTTCGATTCTGAAAATACACTGTCCGGTCGTCCTGACTGTACAGGATGCCAGCCCTTCGCCACCTGTCAACAAGAACTCCAGGAAGGACAAATCGCTCATGATAAACTCGATTGCGGTCACGGCCAAATGAATCGCCCAAAGAAACAAATGTGTCGATATCGGCACTTCTTACAGGATTACCATCGTGATACACACGAAGTTTGTCTTTAGCAAACCCAGCATTGTGGTTTCGGCAATTGCCATATCCGCCATCAACTTGGCCCGAATCCAGAGACACAAAGGACGTAGCGTCGGCATCGTCAATGGCCTTATGAGGCAGGAAGCACCCTTTCGCATCTTTTGCATATAGGCAATTGAGGGGCACAAAACTCGTGGCATCAATTGACTTCCTTTCAAGCCCGCCCCAATAGACTTTTCGACCATCGGTTGCCCACATTCCGAAAAACACTCGGACGTTTTTGGGGTCGAGCCGTACCAAACCTCCCTCGAAGATGACATCATCCTTCGTTTTCCAGAATCCGCCACCGAGGTGTTGACATTCAGACATTTGTTGCCTCACTTTGTTATCACACTTGCGATGCATTCCGTCTCTACCCCACCACCTCCTCCACCACCCGCGCCGGCTCCACGCCCGTTAGCCGCTGATCCAATCCCTGATAGCGGTAACTCAAGCGTTTGTGATCAAACCCTAACAACTGCAACACCGTTGCGTGGAAATCTCGGACATGCACGGGGTCTTTGGTGATGTTGTAGCTGAAGTCGTCCGTTTCACCGAGGACGAAGCCGGGTTTGATGCCGCCGCCGGCCATCCAGATGGTGAAGCAGCGGGGGTGGTGGTCGCGGCCATAGTTCTCGCGGGTGAGTTTGCCCTGGCAATAGATCGTGCGGCCAAACTCGCCGCCCCAGATTACTAGCGTGTCATCGAGCAGGCCGCGACTCTTCAGATCGGTGACGAGGCCGTAACACGCCTGATCCACGTCGCGGCATTGATCAGGAAGCCGGCCGGCGACGTTGCCGTGCGTGTCCCAATTGTTGTGATACACCTGCACGAAGCGCACGCCGCGCTCGACTAAGCGGCGGCACATCAGCGCGGTGTTAGCAAAGCTGCCGGGTTTCTTTGCTGCATCGCCGTATAGTTCGAAGGTGCTGGCCGGTTCTGCGGCGAGGTCGGTCAACTCCGGCACGCTGGCCTGCATACGATACGCCATTTCGTATTGGTGAATGCGCGTGTGCGTCTCCGGGTCGCCGAGTTCGCGATAGGTTTGCTCGTTGAGCGCGTTGAGGCCGTCGAGCGTCTTGCGGCGCACCTCGGGGCTGACGCCGGGCGGGTTGTTGATGAACAAGATCGGGTCGCCCTTGGCGCGGAACGACACGCCGGCATGTTCGCCCGGCAAATAACCGCTCTGCCACAGCCGGGCCGAGATTGCCTGCACCTGCTCGGTGTTGGTGGGCTGGGCGACCAGCACGACGAACGTCGGCAAGTTTTCATTGAGCGAGCCGAGGCCATAGCTGGCCCACGCGCCCAGGCACGGCCGGCCCGTGACCTGGTTGCCGGTCTGGATCATTGTCATGGCCGGCTCGTGGTTGATCGCCTCGGTGTGCATCGATTTGATGAAGCACATCTTGTCGGCCATCTTGGCCTTCCACGGCAACAACTCGCTGATCCACGCTCCACCGGGTCCATATTGAGCAAACTTGTACTTCGACGGCGCGACCGGAAACCGCGCCTGGCCCGAGGTCATGGTCGTAATGCGCTGACCCTTGCGAATCGAGTCTGGCAGATCCTTGTCAAACAGCTCATCCATCTTCGGCTTGTAGTCGAACAGATCCATCTGCGGCGGCCCGCCGACCATGTGCAGATAAATGACGCGCTTGGCTTTGGCCGGGAAGTGCGTCTCCGGGATGGCGGCGCCGTGGCCCGTCTTGTCGGCAGCGCGAGCCATGAGCGACGTTAATGCCGCGGTGCCAAGCGAGAAGCCGGCCGAAGCGAAGAAGTGCCGGCGAGTGATGCCGTTTAGGAGTTCGTTGCATGAGGTCATGATTTCTGCTCCGATGTGTCCGGCGGATGAAACCCGAAGCGGCCTCGCGTCGGCTCTGGTGGCGGTGCCAGCATTTGCTCAAGGACGGCGAACAACTCTTGAATCTGATCGTCGTGCAATTTGAGAGCCGCGGCCATTTGTTGGACCTGGGTCACGAGTTCTCCCGGTGTCGCCAGCAGTTGTCGCAATCGAACAAAGGCTCGCATGATTTCGATGTTAACCTTTATGGCCATCGGCGATCGCAGCACACTGGAAAGCATGGCGACGCCTTGCTCAGTGAAGGCCCAAGGGAGTTTGCGACGGCCGCCGTGATTGAAACTTGACGTCACAATTTGTGACTTCAAGTTCTTAACCTCTTGTGCCGTAAGCCGATACGCAAAATCGGTCGGAAACCTCTTTCGATTTCGGGCGACTGCCTGGTTCAATACTCTCGTTGGGACACCATAGAGTCCCGCCAAGTCCGAATCGAGCAATATTCGCTGACCACGGACGATGTGGATCAGACCATCAGCGGTGACCGGCATCAAATCGGTTTTCTTGGAACTCATCGTGCGGTAATGCCTTGCAATCTTGTGATCACAAATTGTGACATCGAGATTGTAGCACGTCCTTCATACACCATGACCCCAAACCGATAACCAGCTCAGCGAGTCTTCCGATTCCATCGGGATGCTCTGAAATTGTATCCGGCCAATCGCTCCGAGGGACAATTGCGTATTCCCTACCATATCTCATGCCATGACGGTTGCCGCATCACCACTGCCGTTGCTCGATCTTCATGCCGTCTCACGCACCTTCGGCACGGTCCAAGCACTTCGTGATGTATCGCTGCGACTGATGCCAGGCCGCATCGGTCTCCTCGGACCAAACGGCGCGGGCAAATCGACGTTGCTCAAATTGATGATGGGTTTGGTCCCGCCGACGAGTGGTTCGGGAACGGTGCTGGGGATGCCGCTCGGTTCGTGGCGATTGCGGCAGCAAGTCGGATTCATGCCGGAAGCGGACGCGCTGGTGCCAGGGTTGAAGGGCGTGGAGTATGTGGGCTTGGCCGGCGAGTTGTATGGCATGGCTCGATCACAAGCGCGGCGGCGAGCGCATGAAGTGTTGACATATTTGGAATTGGAAGACGCCCGTTACCGCAAGCTCGAAGAATATTCGACCGGTATGAAACAGCGGATCAAGTTGGCGCAGGCGCTGGTGCATGATCCCCATGTGTTGTTGCTCGATGAACCGACGAGCGGCCTCGACCCGGCTGGCCGCGATGCCATGTTGCGCTTGCTGGTGCGCTTGGGCCGGGATCATGACAAGTCGTTCATTCTTAGCACTCACTTACTGGGCGATGTGGAAACGACTTGCACCCAAGTCGTGGTTTTGGATAAAGGCGTGATTCGCGGCCAGGGTGCGGTCAAAGACCTGTGTGCGACGCGGAACGACCGTTACCGTTTGCAGCTTCAGGGCGATCCGACCCGCTTTCTGGAGGAATTGGCCCTTGAACATGTCCGCGTTGTTGCGAACAATGGGCGGGGCGAACTGCAAGTGGCCGTGCCCGAGGGCTGGACCACGCGCGCATTTTTCGTCCTGGCTGAGAATCATGGCGTGGCCATCCGCGCGCTTACCCGCGACGATGAATCGCTGGAAGATATGTTCCACAGGCTGATTGACATGAAATAGCCATTCATGGACCCGACTCACGTAACGACCAATCTGACGACAGCTGCGCTGCTCTCGTACCGCCCTTGGCGCGGACGTTTGGGTGGACCTTGGCGTGGAACACTCGCCGTGGCGCGGTTGGGATTGGCGGGCCTTGTTCGTCGCAAACTTGTTTGGGCGCTGTACGTTTTCAGCCTGTTGATTTTCTTTTCTTTCTTCTTCGGGCAGTACTTGCTCGTGTGGGCCGGCTCGCAAGTGGGCGAGCAAAACGTCCGCATGGGTGGCTTCATGCGTATCGCGCCCAAAGACCTGGTGAAGAATCTGCGTGACGATTTGAAGCTCAACGGCTCCGGCGAGACGTTTCGCAACTTGTTCTGGTATGAGGGTTCTATCCTTGTCGTGACGTTGGCACTGGTCGGCGCACAACTCATCGGCAACGACTTTCGCCATCGCAGCTTACCGTTTTACCTGTCGAAGCCACTTTCGGGCCGACACTATGTCGCGGGCAAGTGTCTTGCCGTGGCGGCCGTGGTGGCGGCCATGACCATGTTGCCCGCTCTTTTGCTCTATGTCGAATACGGATTGCTCGATAGCTGGGAGTATTTTTGGGAGGCCCGGCGATCACTATTTGGCATTCTGGGTTATGGCCTACTCCTGTGCGGTATGATGAGTCTGCTTCTGGTTGCCGTGACCAGTTGGGTCCAGAAGACGGTGCCGCTGGTGATGGTGTGGTCAGGCCTGTTTGTAATGGCACCCGCCGTCGGCCAATCGCTGGCGTCGTTGACGAGCCGGCCGAGATACCGACTCATCGATCTCTGGGACTGTGCATACATCGTCGGCAATGCCATGCTCGGAACGAAAGTGGATAATCAACCACCAGCATGGGCCGCCGCCACCGTGATCGCCATTGTCTGTACGTTGTGCGTCGCCATGTTGTACACGCGCATCCGCGCCGTGGAGGTGGTATGACCATTCGTAGCCGCATTCGCCAGAATGCGGCGAGAGACGTGACGCCGAGCGCGCCGCCGTATTCTGGCGAATACGGCTACATTTTCGAGGCCCGATGCCACTGACTGATCAACTGCTTGAGAAAGCCAGCGTCAACGATGCTCCCGTCGTTGCACCATCGCCGTACGTTGATGAACCCATCCTCGACCCGCGTCGCGGCGGATTGCTTGTATTCGATGCAGTGTCGAAATGGTACGGCCCGGTCATCGGTGTCAATCAGGTTTCGTTGTCGCTTTCCGATGGCATCACCGGTCTGGTGGGTGCCAATGGCGCTGGCAAGTCCACATTGCTCAAACTCGCGACGGGTCAACTTCGCCCTGATCTTGGCAGCGTTTCGGTTAATGGCCTCGACGCATGGAGCTGGCAAGCCAAAGACTTCATTGGCTATTGTTCCGAGGTCGATGCGTTTTATGAAGAGATGTCCGGCGCGAGCTTTGTCGAAGCGATGGCCCGGCTCTGCGGCTACACGCGTTCCGAATCCCGCGACCGCACGGCCGATGCGCTGACTCGTGTTGGTATGGCCGGCCGCTCGGATCGTTGCATCCGTGGCTACTCCAAAGGAATGCGCCAGCGCATCAAGTTGGCGGCGGCGATGATTCACGATCCGCCGCTTTTGGTGCTTGATGAACCGCTCTCGGGCATCGATCCGGTGGGTCGGCGCGAGTTTTTGGAATTGTTCCTGAGCCTGGCCCAGCAAGGTAAATGCCTGATCGTTTCCAGTCACGAACTTGAAGCGTTGGAAAAGCTAACCGACCGCATCGCCGTGATGGCGCGCGGTCGATTGGTCGCCGTCGGCTCATTGGCGACGATCCGTGATCTATTTGATGATCTGCCGCTCAGCGTTCGCATCGATAGCGAGATGCCGCGCGACTTGGCGGCCAAACTCTTGCAATGGGACGACGTGGCCGGGGTGGATGTTTGCGGTGCCGGCACGCTCGTCGTTCGCGCCCGCAACCCCCGACGGTTCTTCCGCATGTTTACGAGATTAGTATTGGAAGAAGACGTGGACGTGCGCCACCTGGAGCCACTCGACGATTCGGCGCACGCCATTCTCGGTTATCTGTTGGGCGGCAGCGGGAAGACCTAACTAGTGACCCGCCGCTTCTTCGCCGAGTTGCGAAAGCAGATAGTTCTGGATGCCAATTGATTCGATTACGCTCAATTGCGTTTCGAGCCAATCGACGTGTTCCTCGCTCTCGCGCAGAATCGGCTCGATCAGGTCACGGGTCCCGTGGTCCTTCAGGCGGGTACACACGTCAATCGTGTTACGGTAATGTTCGACACCGCTCATTTCGAGCTTCAGGTCGTATTCAAACTGCTCCTTGACGTGTGTGCCGACGCGAATCACGTCGTAGCGGGCAATCTCCGGCACGCCATCGAGGAAGAGAATGCGGTCAATCAACATCTCCGCATGTTTCATCTCGCCGAGCGATTCCGCGTAGTGCTTCGCTCCAAGCTTGAGAAAGCCCCAATTCTTGCACATCTTCGCCTGGCAAAAATACTGATTAATCGCCGTCAACTCGACCGTGAGCGCGCGATTTAGAAACTCAATAACCTCGGGATGGCCTTTCATCGCGGATTCTCTCCGATTGGCGGGCAAGAGTTAGTGTACGGAGCGGCAGCAGTGTGTGCCGTTATCCCCGCCAGCCCCTTTCCGGTTTCCCTATCGTAATGATGTTGACGTCGCCCCGACGGTTGGAGAGACGTGCGTCCATGCTTGTCGTGATGGCTGCGAACGCTTCAGAACAAGAGGTTCGCGGCGTAATTGACTTTCTCGACAAGCTGGGGGTGGCCGGGCAACCGGTCGGTGGGCCGGCTTGCACTACCATACATGTCGTAAGCGCCAGAAACGGCATCGACTCGCGACAAATCCGATTGCTACCAGGCGTCACGCAAGTTGTCCGCGACGGCAAGGCTTACAAATTGGCCAGCCGTGACCATTACCCGGCTGATACCGTAATCAAGTTACCTCAAGCAAGTATCGGCCCGGACACATTCACGATAATTGCCGGCCCATGCGCTGTCGAAAACGAAGCGATGGCGATGCGCACGGCTGAGTTCCTGATGAGCCGAGGCGTTCGCCTGTTTCGCGGAGGCGCATATAAACCGCGCACCAGCCCATACAGCTTTCAGGGTCTCGGCCAGGAGGGGTTGGATATCCTCGGCCGCGTTCGGAAGCAGACCGGCATCGGCATCGTTACTGAGGTCATGGACGTTGATCATGTGGACGAAGTCGAAGCAGCGGCCGACATCGTTCAGATTGGCACACGCAACATGCAGAACTTCAGCTTGCTGAAGCGCGTGAGCCGTTCGTCCAAACCGGTGTTGTTGAAGCGCGGGCTGTCGGCAACACTCGATGAGTGGCTGATGGCTGCCGAGTATGTCATGAGCGGCGGCAACGCTCGCGTGATCCTCTGTGAACGCGGCGTGCGCACCTTTGCCGATCATAGCCGCAACACGCTTGATCTATCGGTGATCCCGGCGGCCAAGAAATCATGTCACCTCTCGATTCTCGTAGATCCCAGCCACGGCACCGGCAACCGTGATCACGTCATGCCGATGGCGCTGGCGGGATTGGCCGCCGGTGCCGATGGTCTGCTCATCGAGGTCCACCCCGATCCACCACGAGCGCTCAGCGACGGTGCACAATCCCTCGACTTCGGCCAATTCGATCTGTTGCTGCTGAAGCTGACGGAGCTGGCGGCAGTGTTCGGCCGGAAGCTCAACTAGTCACATTACCGGCCCTGGTGGCACCAGGCCCTGAAACGCGGCGAGTTGCCTGAGAATCTCCACGTCCGATGTGATGTCGCCGCGGCGTTGGGCGGTGCGGTATTCGCGCTCCAGGTCTTTCAGCATTTGTTTGCTGCCCATCCGGCCGATGGGTGTCATCTTGTCGATGAAGAGTTCGCCGCGCAGGTGGTCGGTTTCGTGTTGCCACAGCCGGGCCGCCAACTCGTTTGAGTGCATCTCAAATTGATTGCCGTCG
>JANNLP010000219.1:0-1830 GCA_031396905.1 Gemmataceae bacterium | reverse complement strand
ACTCTTCACCCAAACCCTCAACCCGTTGCTCATCGCTGACTGTGCCGAGCGTGATGGTGACTAGCGCCTGGGTCTCGCCGCGCTGGAACAATGCCGAGCCGTGGGTGCGGGGCAACAACCCCACTTCGCAGAAAATGTTGCGAACCTGCGTCATCGCCCGGCCATCAAGCCGACGGCCTTCCAGAAGCAAGTCGCGAACGACGCGCTCTTCCAGCGCGTGCATGCCGCCTTTGACCTGACCTTTGGTAAACTTGCCGCCTTCCGTCACCAACTCGGTCACAGCCTTGTCGACAATAGCCGAAACCGCGTCCTTGCGCTCGATCTTGCCAGCCGTCAACTTGACTGCCTTGAAATCGGAATAGAATCTGTTCTTCAACATGCCCGGCAAATCGCCGGCGTCAGCCACGGCTGGATACTGTTTCTTGCCCAAGCCCGCAGCAGTACGCAGTTGATGAATCAGGTCGATAATCTTCACGCAGTTTTCGTGCGCGAACATGATCGCTTCGAGCATCACATCTTCAGGCAGTTCCCGCGCGAAGCCTTCGATCATCGTCACTGCATCACGAGTGCCGGCCACGATGAGATCGAGGTCGCTGTCTTCCAACTCGGCATAAGTCGGCATCGCGATGAAGCGGCCATCCACTCGTGCCACGCGGACGCTGCCGGTCGGCTGCAAGAACGGAATGGGCGAAACATGCAACGCGGCCGATGCGCCGATCATCGCCAACACATCCGGATCATGATCGCGGTCGGCCGACATCGTGGACATCATCACCTGAACTTCGTTCAGGTAGCCAACGGGAAACAGCGGACGGATGGGTCGATCGCAAAGCCGCGATGTCAGCGTCTCTTTGGTGGTCGGTCGAGTTTCACGTTTGATGTAGCCGCCGGGGAATTTGCCCGCGGCATACGTCTTTTCCCGATAGTCCATCTGAAGCGGGAAGAAGTCGCGATCCGGAATCGGCGAGCCTTCGGTGGCGGCCGCCAGGATCATGGTGTCGCCCATGCGGACGACTACGGAGCCGTGGGCTTGCTTAGCGAGTTTGCCGGTTTCGAGCGAAAGGGTATGACTGCCAAAAGACGTTTCTACGCGATGAGCCTGCACTGTCGGTCCTCGTTTTGTAGCACGAGCGCCGACGACACCGGGAGGTTTGACGTACTAAAAGGAATGGCCGCAAAACGATCGCGGCCGACAAATCACTTGCGCAAGCCCAGTCGACCAATCACCTGCAAATAGCGTGGACGGTCCGATTCCCGCAGATAGGCGAGCAGCCCGGAGCGCTTGCTGACCATCTGCAACAGGCCGCGCCGACTGGCATGGTCCTTCTTGTGGGTCTTGAAGTGCTCGTTCAACTCGGTGATCCGCGCGGTCAATAGCGCGACTTGAACCTCGGGAGAGCCAGTATCGGCGTCTCCTCGACGGTAGTCGTTGATAATACCCGACTTGCGTTCCTTCGTAATCGCCATTTCGGTCCCCACACAGTGTCGCCGCGGTCACTCCTGCCGGGTCACATGTTTGGTCCTTACTTCGTTTCAGGTGAATAAGTTAGGGAAATTGAGCGCAAAGGCAAGCCGGTGGGCGAGCGTCGATGCGCGCCTAGACCACCTGCTGTGACAGGCAATGCAACGTCCCCAACCCCCACACCAGATCGACGGCGTGGATGCCGACTACCTGCCGATCTGGGAACAGGCCAGCCAGCGAATTCAGCACGACCCGATCTTTGGGATCGTTAAATGTCGGCACCAGAACGACCTTGTTACCAATGTAAAAGTTGGCATAGCTTGCAGGCAGCCGCTGTCCGCGAAACACGACCGGCGACGGCATCGGCA
>JANNLP010000212.1:0-5661 GCA_031396905.1 Gemmataceae bacterium | reverse complement strand
CGTTCACTGGCAGCGCGACATCGCCACCACCGAAGCTGGACTCGAGCTGGTAGACCTGGAGTCCGACGTGGACTTGCCAATGGAAGTGTTCGTGGCCAACATGTTTTGGGCGGCAGTCCCTCCCAAGGCGACAATGTACTTAGGTTTCACCAAAGCGATCTGTTTGTCGAAGTACTCACGGCAATTGGCCATTTCCTCGGGCTTGGGCGCGCGGTTGCCCGGCGGCCGACATTTGATGGTGTTGCAGATGTACACGTTCTCGCGCTTAAAACCGCTGGCTTCGATGATCTTGTTGAGTAGCCGCCCGGCCGCACCGACGAATGGCTCGCCCTGTTTGTCTTCATCCGCGCCGGGTGCTTCGCCAACGAAACACACATCCACATCCAACGCGCCGACGCCGAAGACTGTCTGAGTGCGCGTCGAGCAAAGCTCGCTGCATCTCATGCATTTGGACACCACTTCGGCAAGCAGACCGAGTTCGCGCCGCCGCTGCTCGGGTGTCACGGCCGCATGACTATCATCCCTGAATACATCCTCAACCATTGCGGGTGGTTTTTTTGCCATCTCTGAATCGACATCTGGAGAAGTTGTTGCAACTGGCGCTACGGCCATTCGCGGGATCCATTCAATGCCAGCAGCGCGCAGGGATTCCAGCGATTGGCGAACACGGCGAAGTGTGTCTGGGTCCGACGGCACGGGTACCTCGTCAATATCACTCTCAGTAGGATCATTAGCGAACTCGCCGGGCGATGGCGAGCGTTGGAGCGACACCATGAGCAGTTTCACGTTGGGCCTCGTGCAAATGAAGTGTGCCGCCGACCGCGCCACCAATCTGGAACGGGCAGTCGAAAAGATTCATGCTCTGTCAGCGAAAGGCGCGAAGATCATCGTCTTGCCGGAGTTGTTCCTGGGACCATATTTCTGTCAGCGCGAAGATACGAAGATCTTTGATTTGGCGGAACCGATTCCCGGCCCGTCGAGTGAGGTGCTATCCCGTACGGCCAAGGAGGCGGGGGTAGTACTCGTGGCATCGCTGTTCGAAAAGCGAGCACCCGGCGTTTACCACAACACGGCAGCCGTGTTCGATGCCGACGGCTCGCTGCTGGGACTTTATCGCAAGATGCACATTCCAGACGATCCACTTTATTTGGAAAAGTACTACTTCACGCCTGGAGACCTGGGATTTCGCGTCTTTGAAACGAAGTTTGCCAAGGTCGGCGTGCTGGTGTGCTGGGACCAATGGTATCCCGAAGCGGCGCGGCTCACGGCGTTGCGCGGTGCCGAGGTGCTCGTCTACCCGACGGCCATCGGCTGGCATCCCAAGGAGAAGGCGGAATACGGTGTGGCGCAACATTCCGCCTGGGAGACGATTCAACGTTCCCATGCGATCGCGAATGGCATTTACGTCGCCGCTGTCAATCGTGTTGGCCATGAAGGACCATCCGACGGCGGTTTGGAGTTTTGGGGCGCCTCGTTTGTCAGCGATGCATTTGGCAGCCTTCTTGCCAAGGGCAGTCATGCCGATGAAGAATTATTGGTTGTCGAATGTGATCGCCGCAAAAGTGAAGATGTTCGCCAAAACTGGCCCTTCCTGCGCGACCGCCGGATTGATGCTTACGAAGGCATCACGCGGCGGATGATTGATTGAGAACAGTACAATACTACTATGTCGGAGCCACTGCATCCTTCGGAGACTGTGAAGTCGTTTCCCACCGGTCCGGGCGTTTACCTGATGAAAGACGCTCAGGGCGTGGTGATCTATATCGGCAAGGCGAGGAGTTTGCGGAGTCGTGCGTCTTCATATTTTCTCAAAGCGGCCGCCGGAGAGCAGCGGACGGCGGAGTTGGTCAAGCACATTGCCGACATCGAGTTTTTGGAAGCTCCCACGGAAGTCGATGCTCTACTGATGGAATCGCGGCTCGTTAAGGACGTGCAGCCGCGATTCAACAGAGACCTGAAGGACGACAAGTCGTTTCCTTACTTGCAGATTCGGATGCGCGAGGATTTTCCGCGGGTGGAGTTTACGCGCAAGCCACGGCGCAAAGGTGTTAAATTATACGGACCCTTCACCAGCGCTCGCAGCTTGCGCCAGGCTATTCATGTATTGCAGAAAGTGTTTCAATTTCGCACGTGTACCCTGGATATTAATGCCGATGATGCCCGTTGGCGCTGGTTTCGGCCTTGCCTTCTGCACAACATTCGTCAGTGCACCGCCCCGTGCAACCTGCGTGTCACCAAGGAAGACTATCGCAAGCAGATTCGCTCGCTTAGGCTCGTAATGGAAGGCAAACGGAAGCGTTTGTTACGTGAAATGGAAGTGGAAATGAAGGCGGCCGCCAAGGCGCTGCAATTCGAGCGTGCGGCCCGGCTGCGCGATTCCATTCAGGCGCTCGGCAAACTGGACTTGCGCGGCGAAGCTACGCCCGATGTACAACCGCATGTCTTTCCTGTCGATCCCAAAAAGGGCTTACTGGGTTTGCGTAAAGTGCTGGGCCTGCGCGATGTGCCGCGCTCGGTCGAAGGCATCGACATCGCGCACCTCGGTGGCGAAGACACGGTCGCCTCACTGGTTTCGTTCATCGACGGTACGCCGTTCAAGCCGGGATACCGGCGCTTCAAGATTCGCACAGTTGAAGGCGTGGACGACTTTGCCTCGATCCGTGAAGTCGTGTTGCGGCGATACCGGTACGCCGCCAACGATGAATCGATCTTTCCCGATGTGTTGATGATCGACGGCGGCAAAGGCCAACTCAGCGCTGCCCGCGATGCCTTCTCGGCGTTGCACATGGAGCCGCCATGCCCGCTTTCCTTGGCCAAACAGGAAGAAGAAATATACTTGCCCGACCGGCTTGAACCGTTGCGGCTTAGTCGCAATTCGGCTGCATTGCGCTTGCTGCAATCCGTGCGGGACGAAGCCCACCGGTTTGCCCAGCACTACCTCCACCTGCTACGCCGAAAGCGGATGCAAGGATGACCGCATGAAAATCCTGTTGACCAACGACGATGGCATTTACGCTCCGGGACTGCGCGCCCTGCGCAAGGAGTTGCAGAAACTCGGTGACGTAACGGTGGTCGCACCGGCCACAGAACAGAGCGCGGCGGGGCATTCCATCACGTTGCTGACGCCACTGCTAATTCAAGAAGTCTATGAGGAGAACAAGTCGTTTATCGGCTGGGCCGTCGAAGGACGGCCGGCGGACTGTGTGAAGCTCGCGCTGCAGGAATTGTTGCCGGAGCGGCCTGACTTGATCGTCAGTGGCTTGAATGCCGGCTCGAACGCGGGTATCAACGTGATCTATTCGGGTACGGTCGCCGCCGCGGTCGAAGGTGCGTTTTACAACATCACAAGTATTGCCACGTCTTTGCAATATACGAAAGCACAGCCATTGGATTTTCCCATGGCAGCCGGCCTGGCACGTCAGGTCGTGCAACAGATTCTCAAGCACAAACCACCGACAGGGTCGTTATTCAACGTGAACATTCCACCGCTGGAGCGCGGCCCGGTGCGCGGCATTCGTGTTGGCCCGCAGAACGTCAGTCCGTACGTCGAACATTTTGATCGGCGCACTGATCCGCGTGGGCGGGTCTATTTTTGGGGGTTGCCGGAGCTGCATGGACCGGTGCCGCATCCGGATACCGACACGACGATGCTCGACGAAGGTTACATCACGGTGACGCCGCTGCAATTCGATCTGACCCATCACCGGATGATGGCGGCGATGGCCGACTGGCGCTGGGAATTGTAGGACGCAACCAACGGTAGACTGCCACCTGCGCTTTTTCTGGCGGCACCTTCTGGGGGTAATGAAATACCATGACCCCCTTAGCCGCTTTGGCTTTCGCTTCCGGGATCAACGGCAACCGCGAATGCTGGTTGTCGCTTAATTCAACGATCACAAACTGCTCGTCCGGATCGGCCGCGGCGGTATTGCGCATGTCACGCCCGGCGTAGTACTGGGCCCAGCAAAAAGGATCGCGAATGCCGGCTTCGGCCGGGGCATATTGTGCGAGCCACTCGCCGGCCGCGCGGTGTCCTGCCCTGTTCCCGTGCAGTGGCTTCGCCAACGACGGACAGGCGGCCAAAAACGTTAGCGACACAATTACGACAAGCAACGCTTGTTGCGACAGCCACACTTGCCGTCCGCGGAACTGCACAAGACGAGTGACGATTTCGAACAGTGCCAAGGTTGCCGGATAACAGCCGGTCAACACAATCAGCGCTGTGTGCCGCTCCGACAAGTATCCAATTTGCGATGACATGCGGATGAGCAGGATTGTGTGCATTCCCGCCAGAACCGACATCACCGCACCGCCCGCACCGTTGCGGATGCGTTTTTGCCAGAATGCCAACCCGATGAAGGAGAGTACCAAGCCGATTTGCCGCGAGCTTGTTGCCACCTCCGTGGCGAGGGCGTGGGAGGCCCAAATCAACTTGTTCCGATGCGGTTGGCCGGCCTCCTGAAACCACACGGCCAAGAGCACAGGTGCGGATTTGGCGACGCCAAAAAAATCTTGCTTGGCCGTGGGATAGCCCAGGAGAATCTGGCCGGTGGGTTTGTTGGTGACGCGGCCCGTTATAGCGAAAAACGGTCCGAAGCAGACGAGAAACCCCGCCGTGAGTGCTGCAAATGATACTCCGGCCGGTTTAAGTTTCCATTGGCGTATCGTCGCCAAGCCCGCTATTACAAATGCCACTGCGACGACAATCTCGGCACCTTCCGGTCGGGTAAGAAATGCCAGACCGGCCATGACGCCGCACGACGCCATCGACCAAGATGATTGTGTGCGGAAGGCGCGCGCGGCAAGCCACAGCGACGTCGTCGCAAAAAACAGAAACGTCGATTCCGACAGCCCGTCGCTGGTAAACCGGACCCAAGCGGGCAAGCATTGAAATAATGCGGCTGCCACTAATCCGAAGTGTCGATTCAACAGTTCTGTGCCAAATGCCACCATCGGCAACACAAGCAATACGCCGAAGAACGCGCTGGCGATTTGCGCAGCTAATGCCATCGCCTGCGGTGTGGTATCACCGACAAATGCCCTCACGGGCCAAGATGCGGCCAGCACGACCAGCGGATACGCCGGCGGTTGTTGTGCTTCGCGCAGCACCTTCACAAACGGTTCGCTCTCGTATTGAAGGGCGTATTTGATGAAGCCAATCGAATCCCGCGCGGCAACTTCGCTGCGTGACACCGTCCAGACCCGGACTCCGAGCGCCAGCGCCAGAATCAGTAAAAGTGGCCACCACGATGGCCGGGGCGCGGTGAGATTGCAGGGTTCGTCCATGAACCGCTCGGGAGTTAAGGGCGGTCGATGGTACGGCCATCGGGGTCACGGCGTCAAGGCGAAGCCGTCGTCCTATAAAGCCCCTGCAATGTTGCACTGGGAAGCAGAACATGGCCCAATTCGAGCGCGACGGGATCGCCTTTCAATATCCCGAAACATGGCAACTCACGCCCGAAGAATACGAATCCGGCTGGGGCGTATCCGTCTTTAGCCCCGGCACCGCGTTCCTATCACTAACTGTTGATACCGGCGGCACACCCGCCGGACTATTAGCCGACGCCACGCTTGAGACACTGCGCGACGAGTATCAGCACATCGACGCTGAACCGGTGAGCGACACACTTGCCGGCCTGCCAGCAGTCGGTCACGACCTGC
>JANNLP010000198.1:0-1786 GCA_031396905.1 Gemmataceae bacterium | reverse complement strand
ATCTGGCGCAAGTGGATCAAATGGCCGAGGAGATCAAGAAGGCATTTGCCGAAGATGCCGACGACGCGGCGAAGCTGGCCAAACTGAACGATTACTTTTTTGTCGAAAACGGATTCCACGGCAGCCGCAATGAGGAGTACTATACCGTGCGCGGGCTGGAATGCGATATTCCTCTGGATCGCCATTTTTGAGAGGATCGGTTGGTTGATCGGACGATTGCACATTTCGCAAGGAGGCGAATTATGGGATGGCTGCGGATTTCATTGACCGAAGAGGAACAGCGGACGTTGTTGAAAGAGCGCGAGTCGCATCCGGTTGCTTGTGTGCGGCGAAGACTGCTAGTACTGTGGTCGTTGCATTGCGGGCTGACACGCGAACAGACTGCGAAGATTGCCGGGCTGGCGGTATCAAGTGTTCAGCGTGAGGTCAGTCGGTATCGTGAGGGGGGATTGGACGCACTGTTGAAGTCGGGGCGGGAGTACCGGCCCACCAGTGAGCTGGCTCAGCATGAAGCGGTCATCCGCAAATCCCTGGAAGAGCAGCCCGCGCGAACCATTGCGGAAGCTTGCCAGCGAATCAAAGACCTCACCGGCATCGGCCGTCGCCCGAGTCAGGTGCGGCAATTCCTGAAGGGCATCGGACTGAAGTGGCAACGAGTCCGCGCCATACCGGTCCCCCCCAAAAAAGTTTGGCTGAGCATGTTGCCATTCAGGCCGAATTTCTCAACGAAAAACTGACGCCGGTCTTGGAAGCGGCACAAAGCGAACAGTCGCATGTCTACTTCGTGGATGCCGCACACTTCGTCTACGGCACCTACCTGTGCTGCTTGTGGACCTTCCAACGATTGTTTGTGCGAGCCGCCTCGGGACGACAGCGATTCAATGTACTGGGTGCGTGGAATGCGATCACTCGGGAACTGGTTTCCGTGACCAATACGACGGTCGTCAACACCGCGACCATGTGCGAGCTAATCCAAAAGATCGCCGCCTTGAAGCTGACGGGCACAACCACTCTGGTACTCGATAACGCCCGCTACCAACGGAACGTGGCGGTGATTGCTCTCGCCCAGGAATTGGGCGTCACACTGATGTTCCTGCCCTCTTATTCTCCCAACCTGAACCTCATCGAGCGACTCTGGAAATTCAGTAAGCGCCGAGCGATCTACGGCCGATATCATCCCACCTTCGCAGACTTCCGAGCCGCCATTGAGCAGACACTGGCCAACATTTCCACGACGCACGCCAACGAACTTGCCACGCTGATGACGCTCAATTTTCAGCAGTTTGAAAACGTCTCACTCATGGCCGCGTAAGGTATAATTACTCTGTTCTCGAAACCGCCCTTTTGGCGGCGCGATCACAAACGTCGCCAGCACGATGGCCCCGAACAGGCAGTAGACCATCGTAAACACCCAGACGGGC
Organism: Gemmataceae bacterium; assembly: GCA_031396905.1. Taxonomy (GTDB): domain Bacteria; phylum Planctomycetota; class Planctomycetia; order Gemmatales; family Gemmataceae; genus JAIBBI01. The sequence goes on along the minus strand of JANNLP010000198.1, from coordinate 365 downwards.
GCGTCGTAGAACAAGAGGTCGTGAACCCAGCGTCCTACGAACGACTCGGCGCGAGCGGTCTCTCCCGCGGCCTGTCGCAGGTGATTCTCCCAAGTCGTCAGGGGACAAGTGATGCCGAACAACGCCTCGACGTCAACGACACCGATCATGCTGAGATGCACGACGCGAAACCAAAAGTGTCGTATCCACCGCCAGCGCAGCACGGACCCGATCAAGATCGCCACCAGCCCCAACACGACGAAGCTTACGTAGGCAGCGTGGATGACAACGACGGCGTCGGCGATGACCGAGTAGAGGTTCATGACGAGGTTGAGCCACGAGCGGACTCATTTATTCCCGCCGCAAGAGAAGTCCTGGGTCATCGG
>JANNLP010000163.1:0-2305 GCA_031396905.1 Gemmataceae bacterium | reverse complement strand
TCTTCATCTGCGGCTGGTCGGATGTGGAAATCGTGGTCTTCTGGTCCTGCTTCAGCTCGACCTTGGTTTCCTGGCCGGCGATCTCGATGACGAGTTCCCCTTCCAGCTTCACGGAGAGTTCCTGCTTTTCCAGCCGGCCTTTCTTCACGTCGAAGCTGATCTTGCCGCCGCTGTCTTTGCTGTCCAGCTTGGCCGACTTGATGCGGAAGGGCAGCCCCTCGCCACTTTCGGTCGGCGGCTCGTAGACCAGCTTACTTGTCACCGTGATGTCAGCGATGTCCTTTTCAATCTTGTCGAGGGTGTACTTGAAGTTGTTCTTGTAGCTGCCGATCGGCCCGAGGTTGAGCTTCGAATCGCGGGTCCACGTGTCGCCTTTGCCGACCAGTTTGCCTGGCAACAATCCCACCATCGGGTCGGCCATTTGCTTCAGCGCCTCATCATTCAGCACGCGCTTGAGCATCGGCTCCATCGTTTGATTGGCCTGGCCGAGCTTGCGGAGAAATTCATCGCGGCCCTCGATCTTCGTGACCTTCATGTCCTTGTCGAGGGTCAACTTGAATTCCGTGCCAACGAGTTGCTTGAAGAATTCCGCCAACGAAGTGTTGGCGCTGCCGGGGCTGGCCGAATCGTACTTGATCGGGTTGCCGGCGATTTCAATGGATAGTTTCACGCCCTCAATGCGCTGCACGAGGACGATGTTCTTGTCCTTGTCTTCTTCTTTGAGTTCCCAGGAGAAGTAGAACGTCTGTTCCTGTGTCTGGTTAACTTCCATGCCCATGACCTTCATGATCTGGGTGGTCTTGGTCATCATTTCCTGGTAGGTCTTCTTGTCTTTTTCAAACTTCCACTTGAGATCGACCTTGTCGCCCGTGGCTGCTGGCGCGTCGGCCGGTTTCTCGGCAGCCTTCTCGGCTGGCGCGTCTTTCGCCTTTTCAACTGGCTTATCTTGGGCTTTCGCCTTGTCGTCTTGTGCGCGGATGGTGGTGACGCCGACAATCAACACAAAAGCGAGGGCCAACCCCGCCCATTGACGAATACGAATCACTTGGAGTTCCTCCCGGAAAAACCAGACCCGCGCGGACCGCGAATCGCTTCAAGTGGTTTTAGCGTTCAGGCTTACGGAAACAAGTGATGGTGGGCCAAACTTGGTAGCCGTAGTCGCCAGAATACGGCCAAATTAAGCCGAGGCGTGCCGCCGCATTCTGGCGAATGCGGCTACGAATTTTCATAGATGATGGTGTAGTTTGGCACCGCTGTGCACTTCAACTCCCCAACCTAACCCAAATTGCTTCATCACCCCGATGTGAGCGCACGGAGCTTTGGTTCCACGCGCCCGGCATCTGTGTTTCATGAATTTGCGATCCGTTGTTCAATATTGCACTTGAACTAATCTCTGGAATCGGGCATGAGCCGACCCGAATCGGCCTGCCAGATTCGGCATTGATTTCGAGACCGGCTCGGCCGAGGCAAACGTTTCCGGCTTGTCACACCTGATGTGCGGCGGCGGGGAACCTGTTTCGTTAGCGACTTGTTCGACGGGGGGGGCCTCGTGTCGGGCAAGTCGCGAAGACGGGGAAGACCACGATGCGGTGGAAAACCAGATTCGTCGTCGGGTTAGTGCTGTCTGTCGCCACGCTCGGTTGTGGACAAAAAGTCTACATGGCTGAGCAGGACATCCAGCATTATTCTCGAGACCTAGGCTCGCCTGCTGGGCTCGAAAGCCGGCCACATGCCTCAATTGTGCCCGAACTTCGGGGCACGTCGGCACCCACCACGGTCAACGATTGCGAACGCCCGCTGCGCTATTTAGCGCTGGCCGAGGCGATTGCCATCGCGCTCGAACAGGGCAATATCGGATCGCAAAGCGCACTGTTCCCTGGCATCGTTAACGATAACTTGCTGCAGTTTAACGGCCGCTTCGTCGGCTCCAGCGACTCTATCCGCGTGCTGGCCCTCGACCCGGCCATTACCGGTACCGACATTGAAGCCTCGCTCGCCAAGTTTGATGCCCGCTGGGTGACCAGCCTGAACTGGAATAAGCGCGACGATGCCGTCGGCAACCAGTTGCTGAACTTCCAAAATGGCGACAACTCGACTTTTAACACCGGTTTGTACAAGTTCCTGCCGACCGGCGGTTTGGTCGGCGTGACCATGAACATGGATTACAACTTCCTGACCCAGCCGCCTCAAGGTGCTAACCAAGTCACCACGAATCCTTCCTGGCGGCCGCGGGCGCAGGTCCTGTTTGAACAACCGTTGCTCGATGGTTGGGGCGTCGAATACAACCAACTGGCCGTCGCGCACC
>JANNLP010000159.1:0-8557 GCA_031396905.1 Gemmataceae bacterium | reverse complement strand
TCCACCAGGTGGTGCGGCACGGCGGCCCGCTCGGCGGCGGTCGGCTTGGCGGTCCCCACGTCGAGCGACCGGTAGAGCTGCTGGGAGTCGGCGCCCACGATCTCGCCGCCCACCCGGCGCGCCAGCTCCACGCCCAGCGCTGCGAGAGTTCATTGCTACTTGGCTTGACATTATCAATCCGATAGTGCACAATTGTGTATGTCGGCCTCCGGAGCCGATGAATTGACGCAAGTGGCGGGCTCGGATCCAGCCCGGCTCAGGCGTCAATTGTTGAGTTGATCCGTGAATCGAGTTGCTTCAACCTTAGAGGACCCACGCCGGAGCTGGTTTTCTAACACGGAGTCAATGAGATTCATGGATGAGTTGGTGTCTGTTGAAAGGCGATGCCGCGGGACAACACGATTCGGCGTATCTGTCGCTTAAACGAACTCACCACCCACCCCCTCGCCATCAGCGACAAATGAGTTGACTCAACTGAGTTCAACTCAAATAACAAAGCGCCACACGCGCCCACCTCGAGTGTGGCAACCAGGTCGGCCGCTGCGGTCGTAGCGAGCGTGACCATTACCCCAAGTGCCCGCGGCATTCGCCTTTCCAGCGCGTGGGAGTGCGCGCGGGCGGCTCTGGGGGCGAGGGAGTTGTTTGTTGAGGATCGAGTATCGAGGATTTAGGATCGAGGTCTGTGGAGCGGGGCCGACGGGCTGGCGAATTATCGCCAGCAAAGGACCGACGCGAGAACGCGTGTCGGCTGGAAGATGTCACGGTGATTGTCGCGGCCGCAAAGCCGCCCGGATCGGCAATCAAAGGAGATTTGTCATGACTACGCCCGACAGGGTTCGAACCTGTAACCTTCGGCTTCGGAGGCCGACGCTCTATCCAGTTGAGCTACGGGCGCGGCGGGGACATCTTACTTCAATGCGGGGCTTTGGCCACGTAATCAAGGAGCGTGGCCAACGACCGCTGGTTCGATCAGATGGCGTAGTCCGGCTCGGCACTTGCATCCTGTCGGGGGAAGACGTACACATGTTCGTTAACGACCAGGCCGATTTCGCTCTGACGCTTGAGCGGCAAATCCACGTTGATCGCCAGGCCGAATTCGTCGTTGAGCAGACGTACCTTGATAACGGCACCCGCCGGGTTGATCTGTACGACACGCGCCGGCACGCTGGAGGGGCCAGAGCTCACACGGGCGATTTCCAACTCGTGTGGTCTGACGTAAAGGTTGGTGGAGCCTGCCATGGGCCGGCCGCCCTCGAATTGCGATGGCAGTACGTTCACATCGCCAAGAAAGTCCATCACGAAGGCATTGGCCGGTCGTTCAAACACCTCTTGCGGCGTGCCCGTTTGCACGACGCGGCCTTCGTTCATCACCACCACTTCGTCGGCGACCTCGAATGCTTCATCCTGATCATGCGTAACAAAGATGCTGGTCACGTGCAGGTCATCGTGCAGTCGGCGAAGGGCCAGGCGCAGTTCCTGCCGCACTTTGGCATCAAGAGCACCAAACGGTTCGTCGAGCAAGAGAATGTGCGGTCGCGGGGCCAGTGCCCGCGCCAGCGCGACTCGCTGTCGTTGGCCGCCGGAGAGCTGGTTCGGGTAACGGCTGCCCATTTCCTCCAATCGAATCATGTGGAGCAACTCGTTGACGCGACTGCGAACCTGAGCGTCTTCAATGTTGCGGACGCGCAGGCCGAATGCCACGTTCTCGAATACGGTCATATGACGAAACAAAGCGTAGTGCTGAAAGACAAAACCGATGTTGCGATCGCGAGCCGAGCGGGCGGTCACGTCGGCATCACGAAAGAGAATTTGGCCCGAATCAGCTGGTTCCAACCCGGCGATGATGCGCAAAAGCGTTGTCTTGCCCGAACCGGATGGCCCAAGCAGCGCCATAAGCCGGCCGTCGCGGGCTTCCAGCGACACGTTGCTAAGGGCCACGTGCTGGCCGAACCGTTTGGAAACGTCTTGAACGGTAATGCTCACAAACGATGTGATACAAGCTGAGGCATTAAACGCTAAGCGGCAAGCCAGGAGTGTTGCCCCCAACTTGCCGCCGGAAATCGATCAGTTGCGGCGGCAGGATTTGAACCTACGACCTCCAGGTTATGAGCCTGGCGAGCTACCACTGCTCCACGCCGCGATCTGTTAATAACATCATACTCAACGGATGCTGTTTTGACCAGTGCAGCCGGTCGTAAATCCTCCAGCAGTCAGGCCATAATCATCGTGAACTCGGTCCCCAAAAATGCAGAATGGACGCCGCATATGTGGGAAGGGTTCGGCCTCCACGGTTGGCTGCGTCTTCTTTGGCGTAATCGCTTCGCCGTGCACGTTCGATATTGGTGGGTCGCAGCGATTGTGATGGTCGTCAGCACCATTCACTCGATCTGCTGGCTCTTGCAAGAAGCATTCTGGCGGCACCGAATCGTGCGCACGCCGATGCCGACTGATCCTGTTTTCATTCTTGGTCATTGGCGGACCGGCACCACGTTTCTGCATGAACTACTGATCCGCGATCCGCGGCACACATATCCCAACATGTGTCAGTGCATGGAGCCGAACTGCTTCCTGATGGTCGAAGGCTTCATGCGCCGATTCATGCCGTTTGTACTGCCCAAGCGACGACCTATGGACGATTTGCCTACGGGTTGGGACCGCCCGCAAGAGGACGAGTTTGCCCTGTGCATGATGGGTCAGCCATCTTTTTACACGCACATCGCTTTTCCCAACCGTCGACCCACGGACTTCGATGCACTCGACTTTCGTGGATTCAGCGACGAGCAGCAGTCGCGATGGGGCAAAGCGCTGGCGTGGTTCCTTCAACGCGTGTCGTATGTGAATCCCGGAAAGCGGTTAATCCTCAAGTCGCCGCCGCATATGGCCCGAATACCGGCGCTATTGCGCCAGTTTCCCAACGCGCGGTTCGTGCATATACGCCGCGATCCGTATCGTGTGTATCCATCGACGTTGCGACTGTGGAAAGCGCTGTGGGTCAATCACACGCTGCAAGTACCCGATGATCGACTGACTGAGGAAATCGTGTCGGAAGCTGGCCGGCGGCTGTACGCTGGTTACGAAATTGGCAAGAAGCAGATTCCGGATGGGCGCCTTTGCGAGTTGCGCTACGAAGATTTGATGGCTAACCCACTTGCTGAGATGGAGCGTATTTACCGTTCGCTGGATTTGGGTGAATTCACCTTGGTAAGGCCAGCCGTGGCACAGTACCTGGCGGAACATCGTGACTTCAAGCCAAACGCCAGTGCCATCAGCGAAGATGTGAAGACCAAAGTGGACAACGGCTGGCCGGAGGTCGTGAAAGAGATTTCATACGCAACCAACGCTACGTCGATGCGTCGCGAGCCGTTGCCGCCTCTTGCAGATACTCTTTCAACAAACCAACTTTGTACGACATGAACAAAAGCGCATGGTGCAACGCTTGATAAGTCTCGTCTTCTTCGTCGTCGCTGTAGTCTTTCCGCAACTTGTTGATCTTGTCCAGCAATTGCTCGGCAGTCAGCACGGTTTAGTCCTCCAACCACAGTTTTAGTCGCATTGACCCTTTTCGTCCGGCCGTGCTACAACCATGCGCTACCAACAGCGGGAGGAACCCGCGCGCACCGCCACGGACGGGCCATGATCCGCCGGACGAGCCAGCCATTCATTGTTTGGTTTCACCTGACCGACCTCGGCTGCACAGCCTTGGCGTGGGTGGGGGCTTACCACGCGCGCTTTTCGGGGTGGCTGCCAATTCCAAAGCCACAGCCAGAATTTGAGCTGTATCTATACAACCTGCCGATGATACTGCTGCTGGCAACTGTGGCTTACCATGTGGCCGGGCAATACCGCATCCATCGAATGAGGCGATTCCGCGAAGAACTCTTCGCCGTTATCAAAGGATCCGCGTTGCTTGCGCTCTTCATCATGGCCGCGCGCTTCTACCAGCACGAACAGTACGAGTCGCGACTGGCGATGGCGCTATTCACTTTGCTGACGCCGGTCGCCGTATTGGTCGCACGCCGTTTGAGTTGGAATGCGCTCAAGAGTATGCGGCGGCGCGGTTACAACCAGACCAACGCCATCATCATCGGTACGGGCCGGGTGGCGCGGAAGACCCAACGAGCATTGCGCCGCGCCAACTGGATGGGCATCCGCACGCTGGGTTTCATTGAAGACGAGCCGAGCCGCTGGTGCAGTGATCTTGACGTTATCGGCACTTCGGCGGACTTGCCCGAAATCGTCGCCAAAAACAATGTCGAGCATGTGTTCATCGCCTTGCCGTTGAATCGCTATCACGACGCCCGGCGTGTGTTTGACCTGCTATCGCAAACTTTCGCGGAAGTGCGGCTCGTGGTTGATACGCCGGGCATGGCAGGCTTGTCGCTGACCACTACCAATCTCAATGGGCTGCCGATCATCGGCTTGCGTGAGAGTGCACACTTCGGACTGAACCTTCATGTGAAGCGGGTCATGGACGTTCTGCTAACCACGGTTGGGCTGGTGATTCTTTCGCCCCTGTTCGGTTTGCTGGCGGTACTGGTGAAATGGTCCGGCCCTGGCCCTGTGTTTTACCGGCAGGAGCGGTGCGGATTATCAGGTCGTCCGTTCGGAATGTTGAAGTTTCGCACCATGCCGCTGGACGCCGAGTCCGGCACAGGCCCTGTGTGGGCCATCAAAAACGACCCGCGGCGAACGCGCATTGGAGCGCTTCTGCGCAAGACCAGCCTCGATGAGTTACCGCAACTCATCAACGTCCTCATGGGCGACATGAGCCTGGTCGGACCGCGCCCGGAACGCCCACACTTCATCGAACGGTTCGAGAAGACAATTCCCAATTACATGGCCCGGCACAAAGTTAAGGCCGGCATCACTGGCTGGGCTCAAGTCCACGGCTGGCGCGGCAACACATCACTCCGCAAACGCGTACAGTTTGACCTGCATTACATCACCCACTGGACGCCGTGGCTAGACGTAAAGATCCTCTTGCTCACGATCATCCGTATCAACAAGAATGCGTATTAGGGCGAGCGTCGGGGCGTGAGCCCGACGTGGTGTCCAAATCATCTTGTCGCCACAACTTGTAGACTAACCTGATGTTCATCGACCGAGTTACAATCTTTGTTAAAGGCGGCGACGGCGGCAACGGCTGCGTCAGTTTTCGTCGGGAGAAGTACGTTCCCAAAGGCGGGCCGGATGGCGGCGATGGCGGCCGGGGCGGGTCCGTCATCGTTCGCGCATTGGCCGGTGCAGATAACTTAGCCGGGATCATGCACCGCAAGCATTGGCGGGCCGACAATGGCCAACCGGGCACTGGGGCCAACTGTACGGGCCTAAGTTCGGATGATCTCATCATCAGTGTCCCGCCGGGCACGATGGTCGTGGATCGGGACCGCGGACACACACTGAAAGACCTGATTGGCCCGGGCGATCAAGTGACAGTCGGCCGTGGCGGCAAAGGCGGGCGCGGCAACAAGTATTTTGCCACGGCCACGAATCAGGCACCCACGGAGGCCGAGGAAGGCGAAGAGGGAGAAGAGCGTTGGCTGGTGTTGGAGTTGAAGGTCATCGCCGATGTGGGACTGATCGGAATGCCCAATGCGGGGAAGTCCACGTTGCTCAGCCGGTTGTCGCGGGCCAGACCGGAAATTGCTGACTACCCGTTCACGACCAAGTATCCCAATCTCGGTATGGTGGCGATGGATGACGAACGCGGCTTCGTGCTGGCCGACATACCAGGCCTGATTGAAGGCGCGCATGCGGGTATTGGCTTGGGGCACGAATTCTTGCGCCATGTCGAACGAACGCGTGTGCTGGTGCACTTGGTCGAACCACTGCCGATGGATGGCAGCGATCCAATTGAGAATTATCGCACCATCCGCAATGAGTTGGATCTGTATAGCCCTCACCTCACGGATAAACCTGAATTGGTCGTCGTTACCAAGTCTGAACTGACCGACAGTGCAGAAGTTCGTGAACGCCTGGAGAAAGAGATTCACGAGCCGGTGTTGGCAATCTCGGCTGTCACCGGCAAAGGCCTGGCCGAACTTGTTGGTCGCATCGCGCAACGTCTGACCGAGACGCCACAATGAACGCCGATGTGGTTGTCGATATTGGCAATACCCGTGTGAAGTGGGGCCGGTGCGGCGCATCGGGCGTGATCGAATCCGCGGCCCTGCCTTATGAATCAGCGGACTGGGATCGGCAACTGAAGGCGTGGCGCGGAGCGTTGCCGCGACCCGCACAATGGGTCATTGCCGGTGTCGTGCCCGATATTGTCGAACGGATGCGCGCATGGGTGACCGGTCATGGCGACAAAGCTGCTATCGTATCATCGCATCAGCAGATTCCCATTCCCTTGGACATTGACCAACCCGAGGCTGTCGGCTTAGATCGGTTGCTCGGTGCGACAGCCGCCCATTCGCTGTTTCCCGGCAAAAAGCTGTTGGTGGTGGATGCCGGTTCTGCCGTGACCATCAATCTGGTTGATGTCGCATTTCGTGGCGGTGCAATCGTCCCCGGCCTGCGACTCATGGCCGAGGCATTGCACGCACATACCGCCCAGTTACCGAAAATTCGACTCGAACTTCCTGAAGCGTTTCCCGGAAAGAATACGACGGCCGCCATCCGGGCCGGCTTTTGTAACGTAATGAAGGGAGCGGTGGGCGAGTGCGCACGCGCTTGCCAACCAGATGTGATCGTGTTCACAGGTGGGGATGGTGCCTTACTGGAGTCGATGATCGAGTGGCCATGCAAGCAGTTCGAACCAGCTCTCAATCTGATGGGCCTTTGGCAGATCGCCGTGTCGATGCCGTCGCCGGTGTGATGACGCCGCCGGGGATAGCTGGCGTGGCCACCGTCGCGGTGGTCGGGCGGGATGCGTGGAACGCGCTGGCACCGCTATTCCGCCGGTCGCGCGGGCAACCGCTAGCTGCAGCGCCGGAAGCTGGGTCGCTGCACGTCGGGACCTTTGGTCCGCCGCCCGGCGATGAGGTCGTATTAGCGGCGCGGCCCGACCAGGAACTGCCGTGGTACGAGGTTCATTGCCACGGCGGCACGCAAATGGTCGAGTTGGTCATCGAGAAACTCTTTGAACGTGGCGTGACCATCACAAGTTGGAAGAAGCTCATTGCTCCGCCGCCCAGCACATTGCGAACCGTGGCGCTGCGCAATCTCACTAAAGCGCTAACTCTCCGTGCGGCGAACGTCTTGCTCGATCAATCGCTCGGAGCGCTGGATCGTGGTATCCGTCGCGTGCTTGAACTGTTTGATCAATCACGGGTCAATGCAGCGTCGGATGCGCTCAACCGCATTCTGCGATTTGGGAACTTGGGCCGGCACCTCACCAGGCCGTGGAGTGTGGCCGTGAGCGGACCCCCGAACGCAGGCAAGAGTAGCTTAGTTAACACACTGGCCGGGTACCGTCGGGCGGTAGTCACGGCGACACCCGGCACGACGCGTGATGTCGTATCGACAATGGTTGCGCTCGACGGCTGGCCGATTGAGCTGGTTGACACAGCCGGTGTCCGCTTCACCACAGATACATTAGAAAGTGCTGGTATTCGCCTCGGAGAAGAGGCCGCGCGCAAAGCGGATTTGGTCCTGTGGGTGATGGACCTAAGTGGGGCACCGACGCATGCACCCAGAGACATTGATCCGCTGCTGGTACTTAACAAATCTGATGCCGCCAAGAAGTGGGACCCCCAGTCAGTTGGCCCCGGTATCGTGGTTTCGGCAACGACTGGCGACGGAATTGATGTATTGAGCGAAGCCATTGTCAAGCGGCTAATTCCAACAACACCATCTCCCGGCGACGCTGTTCCATTCAACGATGGATTAGCGCAGGAATTCCAGGACACCCGCGCGGACATCATCGCCGGGCGTACGGAGCGTGCGCGGTCGCGACTTGCAGCGTTGCTGTCGCCCGAAAAACCGGCATGATCCGGACGGAACAGGTCCCAAGATTTCCTGTTGTTCTTTTTCAGCGAATATCCCCACGGCACTCGACCGATCCAAGACCTGACATTGCACCTAGATGTTACACCCTGGAGAAGGTCTATGTTGCGGCGTGTATTGTGGTCGCTGGCGATACTGCTGACATTCGCCATTGGCCTGACACCCGCCACCGGCCTGCGGCCCAAGACATGGACGCCGATCGGCCGCGTCAACAGCAAGCTTCGCGGGCAAATCGTCGATTACACCCATAATCACCTCCGCGACCGCCGCATCTACTCAAACGCGCTATGTCAAAAGCGCGACATGTACGTGTATTTGCCGCCGTGCTACGACCCATGCCGGCAATACCCCGGCATGATCTACCTGCATGGCATCGCTCAGGATGAAGCGAGTTTTCTCGGTCTCGTCCAAATGATCGATGAGGCAATGGCTTGCGGCCGCATCCCGCACATGATCATTGCCATTCCCGACGGGACAACGCGAGGGCATCCGTCGGTCACGAATGCCGGTAGCTTTTACGTCAACAGTCGCGCCGGTCGATTCGAAGACTTCATCATTCAGGATGTCTGGGGTTTCCTGACATCCAACTTTCCCATTCGGCCGGAGC
>JANNLP010000138.1:0-3188 GCA_031396905.1 Gemmataceae bacterium | reverse complement strand
CAGGCGGTACGCTTCGGGAATCTCGGGATCGTCGAGGCTGACATAAGCCACGACGACGGGTGATGTCTCGTTGTGGTCGTCCTTATTCGGAACGGCCTCGACGGAGATTTGCGACTTGTACAGAATGCCTTTGTAGACTTCGGTTGGGTGCGACGTGACCAGCAAATCCACCATCAGGCGCGGATTGGAGTCATTGGCGTCGAACGCCCGCAACACCTGATTGATGTGCTTCTGCGGAATCTTGAGTTCGAGTTCCCAGGCACCTTCTTTATCACCAAGGCGCAGGATTGGCTCGTTCGGCCGGACGTACTTGTTCTGATGGATTTCGCGGAAGTCGGCATCAAGGACTGTCCACTGCCGGTTTTGATTGGCCGCATCTGTGTTGGCGAACTTCGGAGCCTGCACATAGAACCAGCCCGGCCGACTCGGATCGCAATTGTTGATCTTCAACATCTGATCGCGTTCGCGGGTCTTCGATACCACGGCTGCCCGGAAGCGCGACACTTCGCCATTGAGCTTGGCAATATCCGCCGGGTTCCTGGCGATCAAAAGTTGGTTGTTGTGTGCTTCCGCCGTCACAAAGTTCGTTTGGATTTCATCCGAAAGCTGTCGAATCTTCGTCTCAAGGATCGGATCGTACAACACGGCCAAATGGTGCCCGGCATCAAAACTGGCGTTTTGATCGATGAGGAAGTGTTTGAGCACGCCATCGTGTGTCACATAAACGCGCTGCCGTTCTTTCGGCAGCAACTGGCCATTTGAATCGAGTTTCAGCGGATACGGCACGAAGCACAGCACACCGATGGCCACGGCCACGGCGGTCACGATGCTCCACAAAATTGCTTTGGTCTTACCGCCCATGCCTTGTTGGAACGCGGCGACTGGTCGCCAAATCCACTTCAGCGGCACCCGCTCCAACTCCACCGCGTTGTACATCGCACTCGTGGCATGGCGGGCCACCACGTCCAGACGCGAAATCAATGGCTCCGTCGCAGTCGGCGGATCAAAGCTCTCCATGATCAGGGCGGACCGCGGCAGACCCGGAAGATCCTTCTGTCGATCATCCTTCAACGGCTGAATGACCAGGAACTTGCTGTTGCTCTCGGCCAAGTATTCGTCGAGCGTTTCCAACACGTCCGGCGGCAACGAGTCATCTTTCGTGCCCTGGAAGACGAGCTTCTCGCCCCACTTCATCACCTTATCAGTGAGTGATTTCATCAAAAGAATCAGGTTCGAGCGCTTTTCGACGACATCCGAACCGCTCACGCATTCGATGCGTGCCTTGCGATCCAGCACCGTGGCCACGCTCAAGCGGTCGCAGCCGATCAGCCGGCGACCCTCATTTGCGATGTGATATGCAACTCGGGTCGGTTCCAGACTCGAGTGAATCTCGCGGGCAAAGCCCTCGACCTGCGCCCAAATCTGCTCCTGGCCGACGAGTTTGCGGCCCGTCTGATTCCGCAGAAACTGAGCGGCGTATCCGGCCATCTGCACGACGTAGTTCAAGTACGTCCGCTGCATGCGCACGTCGTATCGAGCTTCGGTCCACACTTCCAAAATGCCCGTGCATTCTTTTTCCATCTGCACGGGGACGAGCAAGCAATAAAACTCGGTTGGGTTACCGGCCGGCAACCCTTCAAGAATGCCCGAGGTGCCGAACGGCTCCAGGAGCATCGGCCGGCCCATCTGGAAGGCCTGGCGGAGCAATTCGTTGTGGCTCTGTCGGCCGTTCTTGTGCCGGTCGAGGCCCACGTTATCAATGTTGATTTGGCATTGGAGCTGCAAAAAGCCTTGCGGCGTGCGCAGCCAGACGGCACCAGCGGGGGCGTCGATGCCGCCGATGACTTTGTTGAGGAAGTCGCCGAAAAATTCCGTCGGTGCCAGATCGGAGCCGGCAAGACGCGCGACTTCTTCGAAGGCCTCGTCGATCTTACGCGACGCGTTCTTCATCTGTTCCGGGGACAACGTACCTGTGCCAGGTTGGGGACTCACCAGTCAACCTCGTTAAAGGACGTAGAAACTACCCGGATTAACGTACGCCGACGGCTGGGTCGTCGCAAGTCGTGGGCGCACCACATCATACAGTCGCCTGCAAGGGATACGATGCCGTTTGCCTAAGAAACGGCTGCCATATCGGCGGGACGGCATTATTGGCGTCACATATTGCAAACCTTATGCCGCCACGGCCATTCGTCGCTCTTCGCAACCCAGCAATCGATGCATCAAGTCGGCCGGTTCTTCCGGTCCAGTCGGCAGTTGCCAGGTCACGTTTTCCGTGCCCGCAAGTTGCACTGCGGAGCCGTATTCACCCTCGCACCAAAGTCGAACGAAGCGCCCGACGATGCGACCGCGCCGACACATCGCTGACAAGCAGTTGTGCCGCGTCGTATCCGCCAGACTGCTGGCCGCCAAGTTCTCGGCCCGTTCGACGAGCCATTCGACGAGCAAGCGCGCCTCTTCGTCACCCAGGCCCCGGGTCAGCGACTCATCGTCCAAAATCGGACGCAGGAACGCACGATCAAGCATCAAACCCCTCCCCCGGTCCGCAACGGCGACCCGTAGGCCGCACCAGCCGCGCCATTTCCCCTATTCTCATCACGGAACACCCATTCGGAGGGCGGTGAATAACCCCGCCCTGCCGTTATGGCAACCGCAAATTACCCGCCTTGACTGACCGGAAAAATTGGATCGAGTCTCGGTTTGGGAAGTCGCGGAAAGATGGAAGGGTCCGCCATTAGAGATGTATTCTTTGTGCTTCCTTTGTGACCTCTGTGTCTTTGTGGTGAATTCTTAAGACCAACTGCAAAGACACAGAGATCACAAGGATAAACACGAAGAAAGTCAAACCGCAATACGACCAACACGGACGAAAGCATGGACACGATCTCAATCCGATTGGCCGAGCCGCGCGACATGCCCACAGTCATCGCGCTGGTTGCGGAACTCCTCACCGAACTGGGTGAAGAAGGCGAAGATGTAGACCTGCTTCCATTCGAACAACTTTCAATGGGATGGCTCCTCGCCGATGGAACACACACAGCCCATCTTGCGGAGACAACAACTGGTCAATTGATTGGTATCCTCACGTTAGTCGAGTCATTCGCAATCTACGCAAATGGACGCTATGGCATCATCAATGAAATGTATGTTCTGCCCGACCACAGATCATCAGCCGTGGGAACGAAACT
>JANNLP010000137.1:0-5482 GCA_031396905.1 Gemmataceae bacterium | reverse complement strand
TGCCGATGGCAAGCTGCTGCGATCGATGATCCCGGAAGTTCGCCCAGATGCTTCCCGCTTCGATCCGGAATCGATGGGCAAAAACTTCCGGCAACAACTGGACAAGATGCTGGACGGGCTGACGCTTACGAAGGTCGTCGCGGCAAAAGTGCCGAAACTGGTTCTGCCCGACATCAGCGGCACCGATCCGCTTGCCGGAGTGCGCATCTATCTCACATTCGCAAACAACCGTCTGAACCACTACCGCACGCCGACGGTTGAGGCCGTGAAGTTCACCGACAAGATGCGCAAATCGCTGAGCTACCCCGAACAGACGCGAACTGTCGCTGCCGATGAATTGCGGCCCATGTTGGAGCAGTTGTATCCGCCGGCGATCATGGATGGGCACGGTGCATGTCGGCGCATTGATGCTGCACTGAAACTGGCACCGTGCGGAAGCAAGGATGGTGAGCGCAGGGCATTGTTATCTGGCAACGTCAGCATTGAACTGGATAACACCAATCGCACCAAGTACGAAGGACCGGTATCAATCGTCATCACGTATGCCGCTGACAGCGCCGGACCGAAGTCACTACGCGGCGTCGGCACGTGGGACGTTCCCAAGCATGACCCGCATGGGCAAGTCGCGGAAACCATCCGGATGACGGCGGCCATCGAATCGCGGCCGGACTGAGATCTGATCGCCTCAGCACATTTGGTTATTGTTCTATTCCCCTCCCTCGAAGGCATAGGTATGGACACAACTTTTTGACGAGGCAATCCAGCTTCGATCGAATCGGGACCGTCCGGTTTGGCCCATCGGGCCAACCTTCCTTAGCCCAGCCCATCGGGCTGGGACAGGAACGAAACAATTCTGGCGGTCCAACGGACCGCGCTTCACGCAGCCCGAAGTTGCGCGCTACCCGAGTGAAGCGCGGTCCTTCAAACCGCGAAAACGGATTGCAACTGAACCCAGCCCGATGGGCTGGGCTAAGGAAGGTCGGCCCCTTGGGCCGAGCATTGATGCCACGTCATTCTTGGACATGATTCCTCGACCAAAAGTTGTGTCCATACCTATGCATCGAAGGGAGGGGTTAATTTGAGGCTCGATCGGTCAGCAACTTAGCCACTTGGATAAGCAGGTCTTGAATCCCTCCCCTGCCCCTCCCTTCGAGGGACGGGAATATGTGATTGAACCTTCCGTCGAGCGAGGGGAGTTTTTTGAAGTGTTGCCCATTGAGATTGATAGCCATAAGTGCGATACCGCATAACATCGCCTGCATGGAACGCGACAATCGCATTGGCTGGGTAGACGTCTTTCGCGGGCTGGCGATTCTGCTGGTGGTGTTCGGCCATTGCGGACGCGGGTTGGATAAAGCGGGGTTGATGCATTTCGAGCATGGATTCATCGACCGGTTCATTTACTCTTTTCACATGCCGGCCTTCTTCTTCGCCGCCGGGTTGTTCGCGGGCCGGTCGCTGTTCAAGGGACTCGGACGTTACCTCGGCGATAAACTGCGGACTGTGCTGTACCCGTATGTGTTGTGGAGCATCATTCACATCCTGGCGCTAAAGTATTTGCCGGGCGCGAACGCACAGTATCAATCGGACATGTGGGAACAGATCGCGTATCGCCCGGTCGGCAACTACTGGTTTCTTTACGTGTTGTTCCTAATTCAGATGGCGTTTCTCTGCGTGCGGCCGCTGCCGCGAGGACCGCTGCTGTTTTACATTTTGTGCGTGACGGCGTGGGGGTTCGAGTCGGCCGGAGCGTTGGAACATTGGTTGCCGCACGCACAATGGTGGCCGCTGCACAACGTGTTGAAATACGGCATCTACTTCGCGGCCGGCGACGCCATGATGACATTAACCGAAGCACCGGCAACCTGGCCGCGCGACTCGGCGACATTCTCAATGGTGTTCTTTGCCGGGCTGGGGTTGTTGATCGGCATGGGTCACTCGTACGAAAACGGCTGGTGGGACATTGCATTGGCTTTTGCCGGCATTCAGGGGTTGTGGGAACTATCCGTTGCACTGGACATCTGGAACATCCAATGGCTGCGCGTGTTGGGCCAACGCTCACTGGAGATATTCGTCGCGCACAATTTGGCCACAGCAGCGATGCGCGTTGCTCTAATGAAAATGGGTGTCACGTCGGAGACGATTCATCTGTTATTGGGCACGACGGCCGGCATCGTTGGACCGCTGATGTTGTGTTGGGTGTGTGCGAAGCTGCGCTTTCCGTGGTTGTTTCGACTGTGATCATCAAACGGTGTCGGGTGCGCAGGAGATTTGTAGACTTTTACAATCTGCCCGAATATTTGGAGAAGCATCATGCCAGTGACGCCAAGCGGTTTGCAGATTGAGGACGTGACCGTCGGCACCGGGACCGAGGCTGTTGAAGGAAACACCGTCGAAGTTCATTACGTCGGCACGTTTCCCGACGGCAAAGGGTTTGATTCGAGTCGTAGCCGGGGTCGGCCGTTCTCGTTTCAACTCGGCGCGGGGCGTGTGATCAAAGGTTGGGACGAAGGCGTGGCCGGCATGAAGGTTGGCGGCAAACGCAATCTCATCATCCCGCCGGAACTTGGATACGGTGCCCGCGGCGCTCCCGGTGCGATCCCGCCGAATGCAGTGCTGCATTTTGAAGTCGAGTTATTGAAGGTGAGTTAGCTAGTTCGACTTGCCGCGTGTCGTTTTCACGGCCTGCACGGCGAGCGGCTGCGTCTTGGCGCTGCTGGCGACAGCCCAATCGGGTAACGACGATTCACCTTGCGGTCGTGCACGGATGACGAGAAGCCGTTGCACGATTTTGTCGCCGATGGGAGCGACGAACATGCCGTGACCCAGCGTATTGGCTTGACCGTACCTGGTGCCGATAACGAGGTAGTCTTGCGGCGACAACGTCACGTCGAAACTCAGACCGTTGTATTTTTCGACGGCTTTGGCACCACCAAGCGACCAGCTGTCGCCATCAAGAGGTTGCAAGCGCAAGGTGCGGCCACCGTGTTGCACTTGCGGCAACAGCGTCAGCCGAACACGGCCATCGTCGGTGCGACCCGGAGTAACGGTCAAGCCGTATTGGGCCGCCGGCAGTTTCACGGTGTTGGCCTCGCCATTGAGTTTCACTTCGAAAGCAGCTTCGTCACGGACCGGTCCCAGCGGCAACAGCTTTGTCGTACCGTTGCGTGTCGTGATGCGATGCGGGTTCGGGCACGAGCGATCGGTGATGAGCAAAGCTTGCAATTTACCCGGCGGCAGCCCTCCGGCCACGCCAGCACGAAGTCCGTTTTCATCCATCGCGGCCTTGTGTTCGAGACCGACGACCTGCTCGTCGAGAACGGTCCACAGTTCGCGGTCAATGTATTCATCATCCGGCGGTTGCTCGATTTCCGCGACATCAAGAATGACAACATCCGGGCCAACCGGGCCACCAACGGCGCGAAGCCTATCCATCACGCCGCGCGAGGCAATATCGGGCGTGAAGCATCCCGCAAGAAACACAACCAGCAACAGCAGACTCCGCCCGCGCATTCCGGTCGCCTCCTTGCGGCCGTCGCTCTTCCGACAATCCGTTGCCGCAATAACACTGAGGGCATGGAAATGCAAGCGGAACTGGGACGTGGAACGGTAGTCATTCCGCGAAGTCCCGCCCACTCATGTGTCGAATTTCCTCAGGGATGCGCCGCAGTTGTTCACCGTTCTGCGCAATGAGTATCAACCCGTCGAATGTCATTTCCTGTAGTACACCCTGAAGTCGCTGACCATCGTGTCGTTCGACTTCCACTGCGCGACCCACTAAACCGACGCGGCTTGTCCAACGAGATTCGAGCAACTTCAATTCGGCCGTCAGCGAGAGTTCGTACTCGCGGTCAAGTGCTGCGATGAGGTCGGCAGCGACTGAATCGACTTCAAACGAATGTCCAGCGACCATAGCCAACGATGTTGCTTCGGGCAGTCCGGCTGAAGCAAAGTCATCGGGCGACTGATTGACGTTCAAACCAATACCGACGATGGTGCGCGGCCCCTGCTCAATGAGGATGCCGCAGACTTTCTTGTTTTCGATCATTACGTCGTTGGGCCATTTGACGCGGGGCTGGCTTTTGGACAGCGCTTGAATTGCCTCGGCGACACTGATCGCCGCCCATGCCGTGAGAATCACTGGCCGACGAATTGCTGGTGGCGGATCAAGAATGACTGAAAGCCACACGCCGACATTGAGTGGGCTGTGCCACGAGCGGCCCATGGTGCCACGGCCCGCCGTTTGTGAGTGAGCGCGAATGACGGTACCAACGGCGTCCGGTTCATTCACGATGCTGACGGCGTAATCGTTGGTGCTTGGAAGTTCGTCGAAAAGCAGAACGCGGTGGAAAACACTGCTTGGTTTGACCACCGACTCTCTGGCCGGGGGGGGCATCACTTGAAGAACCAGGCACTGGAGATGATGACGATCTTGTCAGCCTCGATAATGTCGTAAACGATGCCCAACGGTGCATCTGTCAACATGCGCGTGCTCACCAACTGCATCACGCCAACCGCCCTGGGATCTTTGGCTAGTGCTGCTTCAACGCGCCTAATGGCTTCCTCCAGAGCGCACGTTTCAACATCAGTCAGTTCGTACTGATCAAGTTCCCGCTCGGCGCGGTTGCTCCACTTTGCTTCGTAGCCCATTTCTTTTTGAGCCTCTTGATCAACTCGTCGGTCGATATCCCTTCGGGAGGCCGTCGGCGCATTTCCTCAATGTCGGCGTCGGTGTATCTTTGCCTGGCGTCGGCATATTGCAGTTTGATGTAATCGGCCGTCGATATCACGTAGCCGATCGGTTGGCCGGTAGGATCACAGAGCGATGTCCTGGACGATGCGGCACGCAATTGTTCTACTACTGGGCCTTCAAGTGTAATGGCGCTCATTACGGACCTCCATGTTCGGTAGCACATTAGACTCGATAGTCCAAAGCAATGTCAAGTGCCGGTGCGGAGTGGGTAATGGCACCGACGCTGATGCGATCGACGCCGGTCGCGGCGATGGCGGAAATGGTCTCCAGAGTGACGCCGCCGGAGGCTTCGAGTTGTACGCGCGGGGCCACCGCGTTGCGGCGTTCCACGCATCGCCGCATCAACTCGGCCGTCATGTTATCGAGCAACACGATTTCGGGTCGTAGTTCCAGCGCGGCCTCGAACTGTTCCCAGCGATCCACTTCGACTTCGACGGGCAAGCCCGGTGAATGTGCCCGCGCGGCCAGCACGGCCTGGCGCACGGCATCCGGTCCACCGCCGAGTGCAGCCAAGTGGTTGTCTTTGATCAGCACGCCGTCATACAAGCCGATGCGATGGTTGTGTCCGCCGCCGCAACGCACGGCGTATTTGTCGAGCAATCGCCAACCGGGCGTCGTCTTGCGGGTATCCAACACTTGCGAGCGGCCGGCAGCGGCATCAACGTATCGCCGCGTCATTGTCGCAATGCCGGAGAGGCGTTGCAAGAAGTTCAGCGCGGTTCGTTCAGC
>JANNLP010000759.1:0-2359 GCA_031396905.1 Gemmataceae bacterium | reverse complement strand
ACTTTTCCGAGTGGCTGAGGGCCGGGTTCTTCGTGAAACCGGCTCCAAGGCCCTGACCAATATGCGCGGTCTGCTCCGCTCGGAATCAGAGACCATTCGTCGGGATGTCAGCTGCAACGGCGAGAGTGAACTGGTGATGCGGACGGGATACTATTCCCGTCCGATGGAAGTGTAACTGGCGTGAAAAAACGAAAGCGGCAACCAACGGTCGCCGCTTTCCGGAGTCGCGCAATGAGCGTGATGTCAACTATCTCACAGCGACCCGCCAAACCTCAGGCGGAACTGGATGAAGTCGCTGGCGGCTACCGCGCCGTCGCCATCGAAGTCGAAGGTAAAGTCGGTTCCGCCGAAGGACAGGCGGAACTGGATGAAATCGCTCGCGGCAATGGTGGCATCACCATCGTAGTCGCCGTAGAAGCGATGGAAGTCGGTGACACCGTTGCTGCCGGGGTTGCCGTCATTCTTCGCGTCCACCATCCGGCCGGCGGCGAACAACTGATCGCCATCCACGGTGATGCGGTACTTGCCGTCGGCCAGCGAGGTGCCGATGATCGGCGAACCGCTGAAGGTCACGCTCAGCGTGTTCGTGCCAATGCCCGAGGGGGTCAGAACCACACCCGTGATCGGGTTATCGTTTTGGTCCGTCAGTTTGAAGGCGTTGCTTGCCATGTTCAGAATCGGGTTGCTGAACGTGAAAGTCAGCGACCGGACCATCGAACGTTGGATGCCGCCGGTGTCAATCTGAGTATTGGTCAAGGTCGTCAGCGGCGTCGCCGCGGAGGCGTTGGGACCACCTGGAGTCAGAGCCGCTCCGGTCACCGGCAAGTCGGTGTTGTTCACCGAGCTGTAAGCCAGCGAGTCGTTCGCTCCACTAGCCGTCCCGCGGAACCAACCCGGGGTGAAGGGCGTCGTGTTACCCAGGACACGGCTCATGGCCTGCGGCGTGTAAGCCTGCACCAGCTCGTTACCGCCGTAGATTTTGCTGCCGGATGCAGGAACCTGGAATCCGACGGCGTCCACAATCACCGCCCCGCCCGGCAAACTCAGCGTACCGGTGTTGGCCCAATCAAAATCATAACCTTCGGCAATGGTCGCCTGCGGGCTGTAGACCAGCAAGTACGAGGTGGAAGCGTTCTGGAAGTTATCATTGGTGTCAAAGAGACTGCGGGTAATCACCGTCGAACCCGCCTCGGCCGTGAAGCCGTTGGCGCCGCGGATGATGGTGTAACCGCTCGATCCATTGGCGAAAACGGACAAGTCGATGACCGCATCCGCGTTGCCGGAGAAGACATCGGCATCGCCACGCATGCTGATGATGTAAAGGTTGCCCATGGCGGCGTTGACAGTGCCCACCAATTCCGCGTACTCGTACGGATGGTCGTTACCCGACGGATTGACGAGAAGCTCATTGAGCAGCACGGCCGGGCTTGCCGCGACAAAGTCATTATCGCGAATGACCAGCGACGTCGTGCTTCGGGTGAAGTTAACGCCGGCACCGGTAAGTGTGACTACGAGACTTTCGTTGGTCTCCAGACCGGGATCGTTCACAATCGGAATGTTGATCGGCATCGACAGATCGGTCGGACCAAAAGTCACAGTGCCGGAGGTCGGACCCGTGTAATCCGCGCCGGTAGCCGTGCCGCCGGTGATTGCCCAGTTGACCAGCAATGTGCCGGTCGTGGCACCCGGTCGCTGCACAGTCAAAGTCGCGGTGCCGGCATCTTCATTCACCGTGAAGGTGGGCTCGGCAAATCGCACGGTGCCGTTACCGGATGGAGCCGAGTAGATCAGCGTCAGCTTCGGCCGAAGGTTTGGTCCAATCTGATCCGAGCTATCGAAGTCCCAACCATTGGTCGTGTCGTTCTGGATCACCCAGCCGTTGTTCGTCGCGGTCTGGTTAGCCCACGCCTGCAGCGTGTCCACCGACAATTGAACATCCTGTGGCCCAAACAGCGATGCGTTGGGAATGATGCCATCGGGTATGACGGATGCCTCGACATCGTCATAGGTGACTCCGTCGGTGATTCCAGCGGCCGGACTGGCGAAGCTCGCATTGAACTCGTTCCAACTGGACAACATGCGATGCAGCGTAATCCTGGTGGCCACGCCGCTGCCGTCGATGACGTTGAAAGTGATGAAGCCGCCGTAAATGGTGGAGCCAATTGGCACCTGACCGGGGCCGCTGCCGAAAAGATCGTCAAAGCGAATCAGGCCTTGGTTGGGCTTTTCGAGGTCACTCGAAAGCGTCGGGTCGTCGTCACTGCGATCGATCGCCATGGTCAGGTCGCTGCCGAGCTTGTCACTGGCCAACCAGCCGTACAGGCCGACGTCCCGGGTTCCGGCGTATTCACCGACCAGG
>JANNLP010000088.1:0-5544 GCA_031396905.1 Gemmataceae bacterium | reverse complement strand
TGCCGAGCGATGCCAATATGCCCGTCGCCGACCGCACGGGCCGCGTTTTCGGCACGACCGACGCCCCGGCTCGAGTTTCCGCGCGACTCCGAAAAGAGTTCTGGTCGTGGGCGGTCGAACGATACGAAGGTGAAGCCCGGTCCCGCGGCCTGGGTCGGCTTCCGTACTACCTCAAGGTCATCGGCGAAGCCCGCGCGGCTGCCGATGCCGCGAGAAACGCATCCGGATTGTGATCGAAAGAGCGAGGGCGATATTCATGTCCGCGAAGAAACTGATCCGCACGGCAATGTTCGCCTCGTGGTTCCTGATCCCCGGCTTGGCGTCGGCCCAGGAAACCGGTCGGCCCTGGGGCTTCCTCAGCCCCAACGCCGACTTGGCTGGCAAACCCGAAGCTGCCCCGCCGCTTGATCTGCGCTCCAATGTCACTGTGCCCGTCTACCTTTATCTTGTGAATCCGACGGAAGATACGCCGACCGTTAACGTGCAGGTTCGTGCCGGCGGTGCGACTTTCGGCACGGTCGAAAAAGTGACACTGGCAGCCAATAGTTTCAGTCGCCATGCGGTCGCGCCTGTGCCTTTGCCCGCCGGAAAGACAGCGCCGGCCGACGGTGCGCCGGTGGTCATCGATAACAAAACCAAGCGGCTGGCGCTCAAAGTCGCGGTGTCCAACACCAACAAGTTGACCGAAGCAGCCAACGAAGCGAATCAAGTGTTGAACTTCGTCAGCCCGTCCAGCTACCTCGGCGATACCACTGCCGTCGTGGCCGGCACCGGCAATCAACTCACCGTCAACGTGAAGGCCAACAGCCTGCAAGGCCCGCCCGCGCTGGTCGAGTTGGTGTTGTCGCCGGATGAAGTCCCCGGCCTGCAACTCGGCGAACTTAAGGGTGTAACCCGTGCCACGCTAACTGCCGAGCAACCGTCCGCGACGCTGGTCGCCAGCGGTTTAGTGTTGGCTCCCGGTGCATCCGGCGATGGCCGACTGAGCCTCACCGTGGATGGCATCGAGCGTGCCATCGTGATGAGGGGCAGCTTCAAACCGCAAGTCGGCGCCAGCTCCGAACCGTTCAAACTGGAAACAAAGCGCGACCTGCGTGTTTTCGCACCGAAGTACGCCCGGCCCGGCGACGACGTGACAGCGAAGTTTGAAGCGATCAACGCTGCCGATAACTCGCAGATCACATTCACGGTCAGCCCCGGCAACCCCGGTACCGGCGCGGCAGTGCAGACACAGAATCGCACCGGCTCCCGCGATCAGCGCGCTTCAGTGAAAGTGGCCGACGATGGTTCCGTGGGCGTGACGACTCTCGTCAAAGATTGGTCATTCAAGTTCGACACGCGTGGCCTGTACGGCCCCGTCACTCTCAAAGCCACTGCAACTGCCGGTAGTGAAGTGAAAGACGCCACCACGGTGGTTGTCTTCGACGACACGCCGCCGAAAAACCTGCTGTTCCTCGCCGGCGACACGATGAAGCCGCCGGTGCGTGGCCGCCGATATGCCATCCGCACAGTGGGCGAGGACAAAGACTCGGACATCGTGAAGGTCGAGTATTTCGTCGGCGTCGAACCGCCGGTTGCCGGGCCAGATGGGAAAGTTCCTGCTGAACCGAAACCAGTGCTGGTCGCGTTGGATCCGAAATCAACGAAGGAAGCGGCAGTGTGGCTGGCCGAGATCAATTTGCCGGAAAAGAAAGGCATCGTTCCTGTCTTCGCCCGCTACACCAACGGCATCGGGCAAACCACGGTCGCCAAACTTGAACTGGATGTGCTCGACCCGCCAAACGGCTCCATTAAAGGCCAAGTAATGTTCGGCGGCCGCGCTCAAATCATGGATGTCAGCGTTTTCTTGCTGAGCAAAGACGGCAAGACCATCGTGAAGGACACCAAAGTCGGCAGCGATGGCAAGTTCGAAATCAAAGACGTGCCACCCGGCGACTACGTGCTGGCCAGCGAACAGAAAACCAGCGCCAAACCCATCACCGGCACCGTGAGTGTCACGGTGAAGGAAGGCCCGCCGGTGACGGAACAGAATGTGGTGTTGAAGAAGTAGATCCGAACCGTGAATACGCTCCCACGTTGTTATTTGATCGCTTTGCCTAACCGTCCATGTTACAATGGCGGAAAATGGGAATCCGCGCATGAGTCTCGTCATCGATCTACCGACGGAATTGGAAACGGAGCTCTCCTCCGCAGCGGCCCGAGTCGGTTTGCCGTTGCCTGAGTACATCTTGCGACTGCTTTCAAGCAAACGTGCCGCAGACTCCGCTTCTCTACGCAACGGTGCCGAATTACTTGCCTATTGGCACAACGAGGGCTTGGTCGGTTCACGGCCAGAAGTCGTGGACAGCGCGGCACACGCCCGCGAACTTCGGGAGCAAGCGCAAACTAGGGTGCGATCGTAACCGGTGGAACTTCTAGATACCGATGTGTTGATTGATGTCCAGCGCGGTCATCCACCTGCGCTCGACTGGTTTTCCGAGCTGTCAGACCTGCCCGCCATTCCAGGCTTCGTGGTCATGGAACTGATCCAAGACGCGCGCAATGGCAGCGAAGTCCGAAAGGCATTGAAGCTGATTGCTCCCCTCACAGTCGTTTGGCCAACAGAAATAGATTGCCAGCGCGCGTTGAGTGAATTGGCGACGTACCACCTGTCGCACGGACTGGGATTGTTGGACGCGCTCATTGCAGCTTGCGCTGTTGGTATGGCCGCCACCTTAAATACGTTTAACGCCAAACACTACCGCGCCGTGCCCGGATTGGTGACAGCCCAACCATACGTGCGATAAGACAAATTCGTGCATGCCGAAACAACAAGTTTCCAAATGCGTTTCACCTTCTCACTCATCCAAATGCAACTCGCGTAAATGCACTGTCGCGTTCCACATCTTCACACGGGTCCGCTCCGGCGTTTGCACCACCACCGATATTCCGCAGTTGTCGAGCGCGACGGCGCGGCCGGCTTGTTGGGGCAAGCCTAATGTTGCCGCCAGGTAAGTGCGATTAACGACGTGGTGCGAGACGACTAGGAAGGCATGGCCTTCATGTTTGCGGAATAGCTCGTTGAAGACAGGCGTGGTTCGCCTCAACACATCGGCAAAGGTCTCGCCGCCGGGGTAACCATGCGTGCCAGGGTCGGCCATGTAGTCAGCGTAGGCCTTTGTGTCATCTCGCCGGATGGCATCCCAATCCTTTCCTTCCCAACGGCCGACATCGCATTCGCGGAACGCTTCTAAAGATTCCGGTGTGAGATATGGTGCGATGATTTCGGCTGTGCGTCGAGCGCGAATCAACGGCGATGTATATGCCGCGACAAATTGAAGATGCCGCAACGCATCGCGCGTGGCTTCGGCTTGCCGCACGCCCAACGCGGCCAGCGGCACGTCGCTGCAACCCTGCAGCCGCGCGGGTTTAGCAAGGTTGGCCTCCGTGGCACCGTGACGGATCAAATACATCAACGTTCGCATGGGGTCAGCGTCTCGCAGCCGTTGGTTTTTCCACCCGCGCCAGTTTCACCACCAACCGTTCCAGAATCAACTCCGGAGCCAGCGGGCTGGAACCCTTCATAGCCAAATCCGTCTCGATCATCCAATCATAGAGCCGGTCCATGCGCGCCCGGCCCAAGTGCCGTAGTTGCTGCTCCAGGCCATTGCGAAAAAACGGCGAAACGCCCAGTTGATCAAACGCTTGTGGAAGCGACGACCGCCGGGCCAGCCGACTCACGGCACCCAGACGTCGCAATTGCCAGCTGAACGCGCCTAACAGCGCGATCGGTTGTTCCCCTTGTTCGTACAGCCGCTGAAGAATCGTCAGCGCGACGGCGGTCTGGCCTGAGCCAATCGCATCAAAGATCTTGAACGTCTCCGCCTGCCGCGTCCGGCCCACCATCTTCTCAACGAGTTCCCGGGTAATCTTCTTGCCCGCGCCGGCAAACGTCGCCAGCTTGGCCAGCTCCTGATCAATCTGGCCCAGCCCGCCGCCGACCAATTCGATTAACCACTCGGCCGCGTCGTTGGCGAGTTCACTGTCATACGCTGACTTGGCTCGTGCCTGGCACCAACTGCGCATCTTGGCCCGTTCCGGCGCTTTGGCAACGATGGTCGTCGCCGTCGTGGCCTTGGCAAGCTTGGTGTTGCCCGGCCACGATTTCACATCCAGCAGCAACACGCCACGATTGCCCTCCGCGGCGACGTACTTTTCCAACTGACTGCGATTCGCCGTAACGAATGGGTCAGCTTGTTCGATCAACACAACACGCCGCGGTCCCACAAACGGCAGCGTGTCCAGTTCCGATTTGATGGTGGACCACACCGCCACGTCGCCGGCAAACGTGGTCATGGCAAACTCCGGGTCGGCATCGTCCAGCATGTCGGCCACGAGCTTGACCTGGGCCTGCCGCTTGAGAAAATCCTCGTCGCCGGTCAGCGCGAACAACGCCGCCGGCTTCGTCTTGGTCGCTTTCTCGATAAAGGCCAGCGCGTCCATCATCGCTCACGGTTTTTGGTATTCGTCAACTAATCGCCGCGGCGCACCGATGTCGGCGAAATGAACCTCGCCGACAAACGGCCGCGCTTCCGGATACAGGAAGCCTTCCTTCATGCCGACGAAAGTCACAGTATGATGCGCTCGAACACACGCCCCCAGTGGTCGGCCCGTATCGCAATCCAACCCCGATGGCACATCAACGGCGAGAACCTGGGCGCTGCTTTGGTTGATTGCGTTGATCACCGCATCAAACGGCGACGCAGGTGCCCGCGTCAATCCCGTACCAAACAGGGCATCAACAACCCAGCCATATCCGTGAAACAGATTCGCCGTCGGCGACGGCATAACGGTAATCGGCAATCCCATGCGTTCGACAATGCGATAATTGACGGCCGCGTCGGGACTGAGCGAAGTCGGCTCGGCGAACAAATAGGTGTTGACGGTCAGCCCGAGTCGATCCAGATGCCGGGCCATCACGAAACCATCGCCGCCGTTGTTGCCGGGGCCGCACACGATGGCCACACGCAGCCGCAACGGATTCAAATCGCGCAGCAACTCCGCCGCATTCCGCCCCGCGTTCTCCATGAGAACCACGCCGGGAATGCCGTATTCCTCAATTGCCCGCCGATCAATTTCGCGCAGTGCATGCCGCGTCAACGCCATGCGGGCATTGTCGGCACGTCGGCGCGAAGATCAACCGCAATGCTCGATCAACGACTGCGTCTTAACGACCGTGCGCTCTTCCGGAAAGGTGTGAAACGAGGAAACGACCAGATTGCCGGCCCACGCTTCCGTGGTCACGAACCCCAGCGGCGACATGGCCAGGCGGTTGTTCGGGCGGAAGTTGTGTAGCAAGCCACGCTTCAGGCCATCGCGGAGAATCTCGTCGTGGATGTGTTCAAACACTTCATCATTCAGTGATTCAACTTGGTAACTCGTTTGGTACTTAAGCCCGGGCCGCCAGTTGAGCGACTCGTTGCGTTCGCCGCGCATCTTGTGCCGAAACAGGGCACGATGCGTCGGCAGCGTCGCCCCGGCGGCAGCCGCGACCTCGGTGAGATG
>JANNLP010000078.1:0-3192 GCA_031396905.1 Gemmataceae bacterium | reverse complement strand
CCGCGCCCGCGAGCTTTACACCGCTAAGCTCAGCCCCGACCACCCCGACACACTCAAGAGCATGCACAACCTCGCTGCCAGCTACTCCGTCCTCGGTCGGCACCCCGAGGCGTTGGCGCTCTACGAAGAGACGATCAAGCTGTACAAGGCCAAGCTAGGCCCCGACCACCCCAACACGCTCTGGAGCATGAGCAGCCTCGCCCAAACTTACACCGACCTCGGCCGACACCCCGAGGCAGTCAAGCTATTCGAAGAGACGCTGGCGCTCCAGAAAGCCAAACTCGGCCCCGACCACCCCAATACGCTCGCAACCACTAACAACCTGGCTCACAGCTACAGAAAGCTCGGCCGGCACAGCGAGGAACTCACGCTTCGGGAGCATGTGCTGGCGCGACGAAAAGGCCAACTCGGGCCCAACCACCCCGACGTGCTCAAAAGCGTGCGAGACCTGGGCTCCACGTATCAATTCCTCGGCCGGCACGCCGAAGCACTCAAACTCCTCGAAGAGACGCTACCGCTCACGAAGGCAACGCTTGGCGGCGACCACTTTGACACGCTCGAGACCATGGCGGTACTGGGCAACAGCTACGCCGCCCTCGGCCGGCACACCGAAGCCCTCAAACTCCGCGAAGAAACGCTGCCGCTCATGCAAGCCAAACGCCCCGACCACTCCGAAACGTTCTCGAGCATGGCCAACCTGGCTGCTAGCTACGCCGACTTCGGGCGGCACGCCGAGGCACTGAAACTCCGCGAGGAGACGCTGGCTCTGCGGAAGGCCAAGCTCGGCCCCGACCACCCCGATACGCTCTCGAGCATGACCGAATTGGGGATTAGCTACCACAACCTTGGCCGACACCCCGAAGCCCTGACGGTATTTGTGGAGTCGCTAACGCTGCGCAAGGTCAAGCTCGGCCCGGACCATGCCGCAACACTTGGGAGCATGAACAACCTTGGCGCTTGTTACGGCGCACTCGGACGTTACGCCGAAGCAATCAAACTCCACGAGGAGACGCTGGCCCTGCGGAAGGCCAAGCTCGGCCCCAACCACTCCGACACACTCTGGAGCATTTACAACATTGCCTGCGTCCACGCGCTGATGATCGCCAAGGCCGAGGATCGCGGCAAACAAGCGGACCTGGCCATGGACTGGCTCAAGCAAGCCGTCGCCGCCGGCTACAAGAATGTCGCGCACATGAAGAAGGACACCGACCTCGACCCGCTGCGCGAGCGCGAGGATTTCAAGAAGTTGATTGCGGAGTTGGAGAAGATTGCTAAGCCGGAGAAGTCGCCATGACCGAAGAACATCTTTTTGAACTCGTGCTGCAGGCAAACTCCGCCGAACGCAGCGCACTGCTCGACCGTGAATGTGCCGGCAATCCGGCACTGCGCAGCCGCGTCGAGGCGTTGCTCGCGGCCGATGCCAAGCCCATTCCGACAATCGATGCACCAATGAACAACACCGGCTCATATGCCGAACCGCGCAGCGAAGTCGGCACAGTCATCGCGGGCAAGTACAAGCTGCTCGAACTCATCGGCGAAGGCGGGATGGGTTCGGTGTGGATGGCCCAGCAGACCGAACCGGTGAAGCGTCATGTCGCCGTCAAGCTCATCAAGACGGGCATGGACTCCAAGCAAGTGCTGGCCCGCTTCGAAGCCGAGCGGCAAGCGCTCGCGGTCATGGATCACCCGAACATCGCGAAGATTCTGGATGGCGGAATCGTGGGTGAGTCTTGGCGAGCGTCGCAGCGTGAGCGCGACGTGGTTTCCGACTCCACGTCGGGCTTACGCCCCGACGCTCGCCCGTTCTTCGTGATGGAGTTGGTCAAAGGCGTGCCGATTACGCAGTACTGCGATGCGAAGCGGCTGACGCCGCGCGAACGCCTTGAACTGTTCGTTCCGGTATGTCAGGCGATTCAACACGCGCATCAGAAAGGCATTATCCATCGCGATATCAAACCATCCAATGTGATGGTCGCGCTTTACGATGACAAACCAATTCCCAAAGTCATCGACTTCGGCGTGGCCAAGGCGACGGGCCAATCGCTGACGGACCAGACTCTCAACACCGGGTTCGGCGGCATTGCCGGCACGCCGCAGTACATGTCACCCGAGCAAGCCAGCCTCAACAATCTCGATATCGACACGCGCTCGGATGTGTATTCATTGGGAATATTGCTGTACGAATTGCTCACCGGCAGTCCGCCGTTCCAGCAGAAGGAACTCGAGAAAGCGGGAATGCTGGAGATGCTCCGGGTGATCCGCGAGGAGGAGCCGCCGCGGCCTAGCACCAAGCTCTGCACCGCCGACGCGTTACCGAGTCTGTCAGCCAGTCGCGGCACGGAGCCGAAGAAGCTGACGGGCATTCTCCGCAACGAGCTTGACTGGATCGTAATGAAGGCGCTGGAGAAGGACCGCGCCCGCCGCTATGAGACGGCTAACGGCTTCGCGGCCGACATCAATCGGTATCTCGCGGGTGAGCCGGTGAATGCGCACCCGCCAGGCGCGGCCTACCGCATGAAGAAGTTCCTGCGCAAACACAAGGGGCCGGTGATCGCGGCGTCGCTCGTCGCGCTGACCTTGATCGGCGGGATCATCGGCACGGGGTGGGGGTTGGTGCGGGCCAATCGCGCCAGGGCGGATGAGGCCGAGCAACGGCTTATCGCGGACGCCCAGAAGCAGAAGGCGGAGACGGCGGAAACAAAAACCCTGGAGGCCTTCCGGGCCAGCACCGACGACGCCATCGAGCAACTGATCGGCTCGAAGCCGGAACTCGGTCCGCAAGAGAAGACCTACCTGAAAAACACAATAGAGCGGTGGCAGGAGTTCGCCAAGCGCAGCGGTGACGATGAACGAAGCCGCGCGATTCAGGTCGAAGGGCATTTCCGCGTTGCCCGATTGTGGCAGAATCTCGGCCGCAACGAAGAAGCGCGGGCGGAGTACCAGTCGGCCCACGACCTCCAGAAAAAGCTGGTCGAACAGTTCCCCACCGTGGCCGCGCACCAGCAGGCACTGGCCGCCACCCACATCAATATGGGGATGTTGCTCGCCAGTCTCGGACAGGGTAAAGCCGCACAGGCGGAGTATCAGTCGGCCCGCGACCTCCAGAAAAAGCTGCTCGAACAGTTTCCCACCTTTCTCGTGTACCAGCACGAACTGGCCAGCACTCACGACAAGCTGGGAAATCTGCTCGCC
>JANNLP010000060.1:0-13717 GCA_031396905.1 Gemmataceae bacterium | reverse complement strand
AATGGGACCGGAGCCTGTGACTACGTCGTATGCATGGGATTCAACATTACCGCGGCGTCGAGTCAGGCGGGGTTAGGAACCCTAGATTTTCTGAATTCGAAAGGGCGGCCATTCTGGAAGTATGTTGAGACATCAGGGAAGCCGACGGAGCCGACGAGAATCGAAAATGTCACAGACGGCCTATCAACGACTATCTTGCTGGTTGAAGATACGGGTCTTCCCGATCAATACGACGGCGATCGCAACCAAACCAGCCAGGGCCAGTTCTTCACCCACAACTACACTTGGGGCGATTCTGAATCACAAATCTGGATCGATGAGTATTGCAAGACCAAGTTCATGAATTGCTACAACGGCAACGAGATTTTCAGCTTCCACGATGCCGGTTGCAATTTCCTCATGGGCGATGGCTCCGTGCGCTGGATTGCCTCAGCCGTCAACAACAAGACCTTTAAGGCCTTGATCACTCGCGAAGCCGGCGACGTGCCGGGCAATGATTATTGATTGATCGCAGGATCGTCGCGGATCGCCGCGACGATCAGTCGCCGGGGATGAGTCATGTCAAAGTTCAATCACCGTCGCGCGTTCACGCTCATTGAACTGCTTGTCGTCATCGCAATCATCGCGATCCTGATCGGCCTGCTGCTGCCGGCCATCCAAAAAGTCCGCGAAGCTTCGTTTCGTGTCAAGTGTTCGAATAACATGAAGCAACTTGGCCTGGCCATGCACAATCACATGACCGAGAAAGGTCACTTTGGCACCGGCGTGGATGACGGCGGACCTCAAAAAGACGGGCCACATTTCAAACGATCCTATGTTCCGCAGTTCTTACCCTATATGGAGCAGAATGCGCTCGCTTCGCAATACAACTATAAGGCGGACTGGAATACGGCGGCAAATCTTCTGGTTGGTAAGAGGCCCCTTGAAATCCTGATCTGCCCGTCATCGCCGAGAGAGCATAAGGATACTGGCGGTTGCGATTACCCGGTGCCGATCGCATACAACTCGACAGCGGCGTTCAATTCAGGATTGACCACAAACGTCATGGAGCTGAGTAAACAGGGCCGCGGATTCTGGCAACATCCGTTCGACGCCTGGTATCGGAGCCATTTCCCCGGCACGCCAAATCCGCCACCGCCGACTCCGCCGACCCGAGTCGAACAGGTCACCGACGGGTTGAGTGCGACGATGGTGCTGGTGGAAGATGTCGGCCGGCCGTATAGCTGGTCTCGCATACCAGGCCCAACCAATGGGACACGGCCCGCCGCGGCCCAGCCGGACGACTTTTGGTCGAGCGACACCCATGCGATTTACTTCCAAGCCTGGTGCAATGGCTCGGCAGCCAACGGCTCGACGGTCAATTGCCATAACGACAACGAGGTTTGGAGCTTTCATAGCAAAGGGGCCAATTACTTGTTCGCCGATGGCTCCGTGCACTGGATGCGCGAGACTCTTAACAAGTCGATCTTTCTCGCTCTCTACACTCGTGAAGCCGGCGATCGGCCCGGTGCCGATTGGGAGTGAGATGCGGCGCGTTCCGATTGGAAGCCGGATTATCGACTTCCCTCGGCTGTTTTTCCAGTTTATATTTCTGCCCTCGATCAAGGTGTGCTATGCGACAAAACAATCGTCGAATTGCCTTTACCTTGATAGAGTTATTGGTCGTCATCGCGATCATCGCGATCCTGATCGGCTTGCTGCTGCCGGCCGTGCAGAAGGTGCGTGAGGCGGGCTTTCGAGTCAAATGCCAAAACAACATGAAGCAGTTGGGTTTGGCGCTGCACCAGCATAACAACGACAAGGGCCACTTTAGCACGCCGTACCAATCCGGGCCTCGAACCGTCAGCGGAGTCGTCGTCGACAATACGCGAAGCTACCAACCACCGTTGCTGCCGTACATTGAAGAGACCGCATTGGCGTTCCGCTACGACTTCAAAAAACCGTATTCCGATTCCACGATGAATGCCGGCGGGATGTCCAACAACCAAATCAGTTTGACGGATATTGCGACCTTTCAATGCCCATCCGTTCCCCGCCCTCACCCGAAAGGTCAATCGCGAAGCGACTATGCGATTGCCGAGCGCTGGGGTTCGCCCGCTTCAAGCCACCTGACTGCCGCCGCCAACTACCTCGATCAGGGTCATGTCAGTGGACGAGGCCGGGGATTTTGGCGGGTACCGACGTCGGGCAAGTTCACACCGACACGACTCGAGGAAGTCAGCGATGGACTTTCAAGCACCATCGTATTGATGGAAGATGCCGGGCGACCCGACGAGTACTTTGCCAGGGGCCAGCCAACCGGATATCAGGTTGGACCATTTACCTGGAACAACCCTTCACACGCATTCTGGATTGAGAAATGGTGCCAATACCAGGTCTTTAGCTGTGAGAATGGCAACGAGATTTATAGTTTTCACATCGGCGGCGCCAACTATCTCATGGGCGATGGAGCCGTGAAGTCTATGCCGAATACTATAAAACTCGACGTCTTCTACGCCTTGTTCACCCGGCAACATGGCGACCGGCCGGGTGCGAATTGGGAATAGAGAGCGCTTTGGACTGTTTCTGGACGGATTCCGCCGAATAATCGAACGCCACGGCCTTACTGTTCGCATTAAGATAGTGTGATCCTAACTCTGCGGGTGTGCTATGCGCCGAAATGAACGCCGACTTGCCTTTACGCTGATTGAACTATTGGTCGTCATTGCGATTATCGCGGTCCTGATCGGACTGCTCTTGCCCGCTGTGCAGAAGGTGCGCGAGGCAAGTTTCCGCCTCAAGTGCCAGAACAACTTGAAACAGTTAGGCTTGGCGATGCACCAATTGAATCATGACACGGGCGATTTCGGCGTGGCCTACCAGTCTGGTGCACGCACGGTAAGTGGAGTGGTGGTCGCGAATACGCGGAACTTCCATCCGCCCATGTTGCCTTACCTTGAAGAGACGGCATTGGCCTTCCGGTATGACTTGAAGAAGACCTGGAACAGCACCGTTCTCAATCCGGGCGGCATGTCGAACAATCAGATCAGCCTGACGGACATCCTGACTTTTCAATGCCCATCGGTATTGCGGGGTCATCCCAAGGGTCAATCCCGGAGCGATTACGCCATCGCCCTCGGCTGGGGCACGCCGGCTTCCGGCCATGTCACCTCCGGCTATGTCGGCTACACCAATGCCAGCGGCAAGGGTCGCGGCTTCTGGCAGTCCCCCAGCTCCAAACATACGCCCACGCGGATCGCCGAAGTGAGCGATGGCCTCTCCAGCACGATTGTATTCATGGAGGATGCGGGTCGCCCCGATGAATATGCGGCCAGAGGCCAGCCCACCGGCTGGCAGGTCGGACCGAATTCCTGGAATGATATATCGCATGCCTTCATAATTCAGATCTGGTGTTCCACCCAGCCCTTCAGTTGCGCCAATGGTAACGAGATCTACAGCTTTCACATCGGTGGTGCCAACTATCTCATGGGCGATGGGGCTGTGAAGTACTTACCCAATAACATTAACATTAATGTCTTCTATAAGCTGTTTACCCGGCAGGCGGGTGACGTGCCCGGTGCCAACTGGGAATAATGCGCGATCTACAGCTTCCACGTCAATAGTTGCAACATGGTCTTCGCCGACGGCTCCGTCGCCAACATCAGCATGTTCATCAAGCCCAAGATCCTTCACGCCCTGTGGACCTCGAACAACGCCGACATTCCGGGCGATTATTAGGACGCCGTCTGCAGGCCGAAGCACAGCGAGGAAACGAATGTTCGCCTCGCTGTGCTTCGGCCTCCCAACGGCCCGCCGCTCCCTTTTTCTCATCAACTTCGCAAAATCTTGGGGATTCTTTCATCGGGCTATTTCGTTCGTCGTTTCAGTTTGGTACAATTTCCACGCGGCATGTCATTCCTGCACCGTGCGAGGATCCCACATATGAGCTTTCATTTGGACCGTGTCCACGTTTGGGCCTGCGAGGTACCCGACGAGACCGGTGGCGTCGCCAGCCGGCTCCATGCACTGGCCGAAGCTGGTGCCAATCTGCAATACGTCGGCACTCGCCGGCAGCCTGATCGCCCCGGCACTGGTATCCTGTACATCGCTCCTGTGACTGGTCCCGATCAAATCCGTTGTGCCAAGTCCGTCGGTCTCCGCGAAGTCTTTTCTCCCGTCATCGTTCGCGTCGAAGGCGATAACCGCGCCGGGTTGGCCGCCCGTTTAACCCGTGAATGGGCATTGGCCGACATCAGCTTCACCGGCCTGACCATGACCGTGCTCGGCCCGCGCTTCATCGGCTATGCCGCCTTTGATACGCCAGCCGACGCCAACAAAGCCGCCACGATTTTGGCCGAGATCGGCACCGAAGACGCCGCAAGGCAAGCTGAGGTGAAGAGAGCACCCGCACCGGTGCTGGTTTAGGCGAATCGGTGTTTTGATGATTGCAGTAGCCGGGGTGTGCGACCCCGGCTTTTTTTGGTGGTTATCAGTGTGGTTGCAATACTCAGGCAGACAATTCACTCTGGAAGCACCGGTTCGAGCCGTGACGCGTGCCACACTGTTAAGATGTCGACTCGCCGTGCTTCATCATCAACACGGTAAAAAATGCGATATTTGCGGCAGAGAATTTCTCGTGTGCCGCCCTTGCGATCGGCCTCGTAAATTGGTCCGATATTAGGCAGCCGTTCTAGCAAT
Source organism: Gemmataceae bacterium (assembly GCA_031396905.1). Classification (GTDB taxonomy): domain Bacteria; phylum Planctomycetota; class Planctomycetia; order Gemmatales; family Gemmataceae; genus JAIBBI01. The sequence goes on along the minus strand of JANNLP010000060.1, from coordinate 9,040 downwards.
CCCACGTGATCCAGAATTTCAACTCGAATTCTCTCGGCCGCCGCGGGACTGTCGTCAGCAATAAAGCGGCAAATCGTTTCCAATTGCTCAGCCGCAGGTTCTGACCAGACTATTTCGTAGTCCATGTCAGCGATCTCCGCTTGAGTTCGTCATGGGAAAGCACCCGGTCTGCATCGGCGGCCGCCTCTCCCGCACGAATCGACGCGAGAATGGCGAACTCCTCGCTGATTTCCTTCATCGATGCCTCCTCCGACATGCGTCGCAAGGACAGAAGCGCAAGTTCTTTGTCGGAAACGGCGGGTGGTTCTGCAATCATTGTCATCTCCCGATGGGCCTTTACGAACATTATCGCATTGCCACGTTACTCCATCAAGCCGTCTATCACTCGGGAGTGAAGCTACAGGAATTGAAATAGCGCAGGTGTTTTGATCGCAACAACCGCATGATGCCAAAAAAATAAGCGGGGCTTTCGCCCCGCTTTCTCTTTCATCACCAATCTCAAAGCTCAATCCAATAGCGTGCTGGGATCCCAGCCCACTCGTTCGGCGCTGGAGCGGAGTTTCTCCAAGGCCCGATTCTGGATTTGTCGCACTCGTTCCTTGCTGATTCGCAGCAGGTGACCAATTTGCCGAAGGCTGTGCGAGCCGGTGCCGGTGAGGCCGAAACGCAGGTCCAGCACCTTGCGTTCACGTGGCCGCAGGTTCTCCATGAGGAACGTCAGGGCTTCCTGGCGTTCGGAGTTCTGCTGCTCAGTGTTGTTGGTGGTGTCCGGCATCGCTTCGGTGAGCTTGAAGTCGCTGTCGTCATCGAGGACGGCATTCAAGCTAACCGGTGTGCGTGTCGCGGTTTGAAGGTGCGTGAGGTGTTCGAGACTTGATCCGGTTCGGCTGGCAAGTTCCTGCGGGCTGGGCAGATGCTTGCCGCCGTGTGCCAGCGCTTCGGATTCCTGTTGGAGCAGACCCAGTTCCTGCAAGTGATGCGGACTGAGACTCACAAGGTGGCTCTGGCGGGCAACCGCGATCTGCAGCGTTTGCCGAATCCACCAAGTGGCATACGTCGCCAGCCGGGTGCCGTGGCTGACATCGAATCGGTCGATGGCTTGCATCAAACCGCAAACTGCTTCTTGCAACAAATCCGAATAGCTCAGTGCATGATGGCGAAAGCGTTTGGCGACGTGAGCGGCCAGGCGAATGTTGGCTGAGGCCAATCGGTGCTTGTAATGCACATAGCGATCATAAAGCCGTTGCACGGCGGTGGCGCTACGGTATTCTGGCTTCTCGGCATAGTCGCGGATGAAGTTGGCCATCGGCCACGGCTCCATCGGCGGGCGATGCGCGCGCAACGAGGTGAAATGGCGAAGCAACGTTCGCACTAACTCACTTTTGCAATCCCAGAAGTTTGTCAACAACTCGCGTTCTTCTTCGGGTGTCAACAAGTCGGAGGAAAACGTGGTCAACGTCGGCGGGGCTTCGTGCCGAATGCCCGATGCAACCAGGTGCTGTTTCTTCTTTTTAGGGGCGGCAATTTTCGGAGCTGCCATGATCAATCCTTTTCAAGTGGTTTCAAACCATAAGCAACGGACGTGCCGCAGACGCGACAAAACCCCGGGGAGACTTACCGGCAACCGGCGGATCACCCGGGGAACGCCTGCCGAGGGGTGGCAGGGACTACATTATGGCACACGAGACAACCCGCAGACCGCCCGCGGGTGGTAATGGCCGTAAGCCGGCCACCGCCTCGTCCGTCCTGTCCTGAAGCTACCGGATTGTAAAGTGTGCACGCACCAACTTCAAGCGTTTTTCTTCCAAAAATAACAGATTTTCCCGGATCGACGGAAACTCTCACGCTTCGGGTCGATTCGCGCCCGCACATTTTACCGGCTTTCCCCCCGTTCCGGAAACTTGGCGATCAGCTCCGTGTATAATCAGCCCTATCGCTATGACTTACGCTTGAACCGACGCGGTTTTGAATCCTGAGATGTCAAATTGGATATGCCTTCGGGTGTTTTCCGGTGTTCGGTACTGCTAGTGGACACCGATCCAGCAGTTCGTAGCCTGCTGCGCGATCTACTCGCCGGAGATTTCGACCTCACAACTGCCGATTCGGCAGAGTCCGCCAAGAATATCCTCGCGGGGCAGCCGATCGACATCGTATTGACCGATCAGCAGCTTCCTGGGAAGTCGGGTGTGCAATTATTGGAACATGTTTGCCTGCACTCGCCGCACACTGTGCGCATCCTGATGACTGGCACGTGCCGGCTTGAAGATGCCGTGGAGGCTATTAACTGCGGCCGGGTCCATCGCTACTTGTTCAAGCCCTGGCAAAATGAACAGCTTTTGCACACGATGCGATTGGCGGCCCGGCAATATGTGCTGTCGCGCAATCATGAACAACTGCTCGACGAGTTGCGCAAGTTCAATCTTGAATTGGAAAAGAACGTCAAGCAGCGCACGCTGGAGCTTGAATACGCCAATCGGCAATTGCAGCAGCGCAACCTCATGCTCACGCGCATGGCGCTCACCGACCCGCTGACGGCGTTGCCCAATCGTCGCGCGATGGATCGACTCGCGAAGAATGAATTGACTCGCCGTGCACGCTATCCCAGCCCGGTGGCCATCGCAATTGTCGACGTCGATCACTTCAAAGGAATCAACTCGAAACATCTCTTGAGCGGCGGCGACCATGCTCTGATTTGGTTAGCCGAGACGCTTTCCACGGCCGTGCGAACCGTCGATACCGTGGGCCGCATCGGCGGCGAAGAGTTCATGGTGGTCGCACCGGAAACCGATCCCGAAGGCGCGTGGATCCTGATCGAGCGCATGCGCACACAGGTGGAGGAAGGCAAAACCGTTTTCGAAGGCGCTGAGATTCGCATGACCGTGAGCATTGGCCTGGCCGTGGCACCATCCGGAGCGCCGGGTGCCTACGATGCACTTCGTCACGCCGCCGCCGCCGCACTCGGCGAAGCCAAATCATCCGGCCGCAACCGTTGCATCATGAAGCTGCTGGATGTAACAGCAAGGGCCGGCTGACGTCGTCGCGCTGCACATTTTGACATTGAATCGTCACATCGATATGTATAAATGTTCACTACTACTCTAACCGCTCGTTCACGGCGGTCGTAGAATTTCACCCCATACGCCAACTTCGCTCACAAAATCTGAGGATAACTACTGAGTGTTTCACCGGTCGGCGCGGCTTACGTGCATGTGCCGTTTTGCCGGCATCACTGCGGTTACTGTGATTTCGCGGTCGTGGCCGGGCGGGATGACCGGGCCGGGGTTTACGTCGATGCCTTGGCCCGCGAGTTCGCCGGTTTGGTTCAGCCGCATCCGGTAAACACGATCTTCATCGGCGGTGGTACCCCGACGTACCTGCCTCTCGACTTGCTCGATCGGTTCCTCGGCTTGATTCGGCAATGGCTGCCGTTGAAAACCGGCGGCGAATGGTCCGTCGAAAGCACGCCCGACAGCTTGGACGACGATCGGATCGGCGTGCTGGCAAATCACGGAGTCAATCGGGTATCCATCGGCGCACAGTCTTTCAACGCGGCATCGCTGGCGGCGTTGGATCGACAACACGGTGCTGACGATATTGCACCGGCTTTGGACCGCGTTCGGCGACGAATCGACAATGTCTCGCTGGACTTGATCTTCGGCGTGCCCGGTCAATCCCTCGGCGACTGGCAAGCAGACTTGGCCCAGGCAGCCGCGTTGGAGCTAACACATATGTCGTGTTACGGTTTGACCTTTGAAAAAGGCACGCCGCTGTGGAAGGACCAACTAGCGGGCCGGGTGAACGGCGTGGACGAAGAAACCGAGCGCGGCATGTATCTGCACGCTCATGATCGCCTGACACGGGTTGGTTACGAGCATTACGAGATTTCGAATTACGCTCAGCCCGGCAAGCGCTGTCGGCACAACGAAACGTACTGGGCCAATGATTCGTATCTCGGCTTCGGTTTGGGAGCGGCACGATACATTGACGGCCAGCGTGAACTGAACACGCGCAGCCTGGACGAATACCTGAGCCGGATGGCCGCGGGTCGATCTCCGGTGATTCAAAGCGAATTACTGGAAGGCGAAGACAGGGCGCGAGAAACGATGAGTGTGCAAATCCGCCGGCTCGAGGGCGTGTGCCGACGCGATTTCCAGCAGCGCACAGGGATTGAGCTGGACGTTCTTGTTGGAACGGCGCTAACACGGATGGTTAGCCTTGGATTCTTGCTTGACGACGGACAATGCGTGTCACTCACCCGTGACGGGTTGTGCGTGGCGGACACAGTGATTACGGAACTGTGGGCCGGCAACAGATAAGCCCTGCCGGTCGTGCGGCTTCGCGAAGCTGAGAAATCTACACGCGAGGCGACGTGTGTGCCGCTCGCGTCGGCCGGGACGGTCGGGAAATTAGCCCACGGAAAAAAGATTGGCCTTGGCAAGGCAGGTCGGCGGGTAAGGTTGTGTGCGGGGCGGATTTCGTGTCCACCCCAATCCCGCACCCCGACGGCGCACCATGGTTGCCTTGGCCCCCTACAACCCGACTCGCCGCGCGCGGTCGGACCGATTTCGGAGGGGCACCAGCTTGTGCGGCATAGCGGGCATTATTGATTTGGCTGGTCGGCGGAAGGCTCCGCCTGGCGCTGTAGCGCGCATGGCCGCCGCACTCATCCATCGCGGTCCTGATGAGGACGGCTTTTTTGAAGCCGAAGGCGTCTCATTGGCCAGCCGCCGGCTCAGCATCATCGGTGTCGTCGATGGCAGGCAACCGATTACGAACGAATCCGGTTCGGCGCAAATGGTCGCCAACGGCGAGTTGTTTGACTACATCGAGAAACGCGCCGAGCTGCAAGCGCAGGGCCATGTCTTCCGCACTTCCACCGACATTGAAATTGTGCCGCACTTGTGGGAGCAGCACGGCGAAGGCATGTTCGACCACATCCGTGGCCAATTCGCCTTTGCACTGTACGATGCGCCGACCCGCCGCATTATTCTGGCTCGCGATCGCATCGGAATTGTGCCGCTGTTTTGGACAACCGTCCGCGACGGCGGCGGCGAATGGCTGCTCTTCGCATCCGAAATCAAGGCCCTGCTCGTATCCGGCATGGTCAAAGCCGAGGCCGATCACAAGGGTCTCAACGGCATCTTCACTTACTTCGCCATGCCGGGGCCACGCACTTGCTTTGCCGGCATCTCGGCGTTAACGCCCGGTCATTGGTTGGACATTCGACTTGGCCCCGATGCCCGTGGCGATCGATTGCAACCCAAGACATTCTGGAAACTCGACTTCCCGGACCACGGCCAGGAAATCGATGGCCCGGAAGACAGAATCGTCAGCCGTTACGAGGAGTTGCTTTACGCATCAGTGCAGCGCCGGCTTCGCGCGGACGTGCCGGTCGTGTCGTACCTCAGCGGCGGCGTCGATTCGAGTATCGTGGTGGCGATGGCGGTAAAGGCACTGGGCCGACCGCTGCCGACATTCACCATCGGAGTGCAAGCCAAAGGTCTGAACGAAGAACGCGAAGCCGAAATCGTCGCTCGCCATGTCGGCTGTGATCAGTTCGTGGTGCCGTTTGACGCTCAGGACGTGATGGCCGGTTATCCGGAACTAATCCGCACGGCCGAGATGCCGGTGATGGACACGTCATGTGCGGCGCTGCTTGCATTAGCTCGTGACGTTCATCGCCGTGGTTATAAAGTCGCGCTCACCGGCGAAGGTTCGGACGAGTTCCTGGCCGGCTACCCCTGGTTCAAGGCTTTCAAGATTTTTGACGCCTTCAACAAGATACCCGGACTGCGTCTGGCACAATATGCTCGCCGTGCGGTGACGCGGATTTCCGGACTACCGGTGTATCCCTGGTCCACCGTACGCCGAAACGAAGAGGCCGTGTGCGGCTACGGACCGTGGAATGAAGTCTACGGTTTGATGAGCACTTCGCGACTGCTGTTCTACTCGCAGCAGATGAACGAACAGGTCGGCGACTACAACTCGTACGAAGACCTCGGCTTCGATACCACACGCATGGCCAAGTGGCACCCGTTCAATCGAGGGTTAGCCCTCGGCGTTCGCGTCATGCTGCCCGGCATGTTGCTGCAGTGCAAAGGCGACCGCGTGGCGATGCACTCTTCAGTAGAGACACGCTATCCGTTCCTTGATGACGACTTGATGGCATACTCCTGCCAACTGCATCCGCGCTGGAAGCTCCGCCGCTTCCGCGACAAGTACGTTGTCCGCAAGGCGGCCGAGAAGTGGTTGCCCCACGCCATCGCCCAGCGCAAGAAGGTGATGTTCCGCGCGCCAATGGATAGCTTCCATCTCGACAATCTGCCGCCGTTCGTCGATCAATTGCTTTCCGATGAATCGCTGAAGAAAACCGGTTACTTCGACCCGGCGGCGGTGAAGGCGTGGCGCGAGCGATTGCCTGGCATGTCACGCATCGGCTTTACCCGCACCGGAGTCGAGATGGGTCTGGTCGCCGTCACGGCCACGCAACTGTGGCATCAGACTTTCATTGATAGCTCGATTGCCGACGTGCCCACGGCAACCGGCAGTAACAACCGCCTGTCATCGTTTGGTCAGAACGGTGCGATGAACGCCGCCATGCACGAAGCACGCGCCACGACCCACGAGGCACGATGAACTACGCCCTGACAACCCTTTGGTACGAACGCCAGCGCTACCTACCCGGCGTCCTCGCAGTGGCCTTCTCCGCGCTGCTCATCGCACTGCAATGCGGGTTGCTGCTCGGCTTGCTGTCGATCACGTCGATTCCCATCGACTACACCCGCGCCGACATCTGGATCGGCTCGCAGGATATTCTCAGCGTGGACCTGGGGCAGAAGATTCCGATGTCATTCGTCGGTCGTCTGTCGCCGGAGAACCCGGAGATTGATCCGACATCGATCGAGCCGTTCATCGAAGCCTTTGGACAATGGAAGAAGCCAGCGGGCGGCACGTCTTTGTGCGTAGTACTTGGCAGCAAACTTGAAGACGATGCCTGCGGTGCAATCCAGGCGCTGACGCCAGAATTGCGGCAACGGCTGACCGAGCCTGATTCGGTGATCGTTGACACGTCGGAGATGAACCGGCTCGGCCTTACTACGGGCATTGGGCAGACTGCCGAGATCCTCGGCAAGAAAGTCCGCGTCGTTGGCCTTGTGTCTGGTTACAAGAGCCTGGCCGGCGCTTACATCTTCTGTTCGCTGACGACCGCACGCAAGCTGCTGAATCTGAAATCCGATCAAACGACATACCTCTTGGCACGATGCTACGACCGCGCCAAAGCGCCGGTTGTGGCCAAGCGTCTGCGCGAGCGCTACGAGGATAACGTCGATTCCGAGAAGAAAAAAGATATGTCGGCCATGACCTCAGCCGAGTTTTCCTGGCGCTCGCAAATGCACTGGCTGAAAGCGACCATGGCCGGCGTGGCCATCGGCTACACCGCAATGCTCGGCCTCCTGGTCGGTGCGGTGGTCACGAGTCAAACGCTTTACGCAGCCACCGTGGCCTCGATCCGTGAGTTGGCGATCCTGCGGGCGCTGGGCATTCCGCGCTGGCGGATGATGTCGGCCGTCCTGTCGCAATCGTTTTGGGTCGGCATCATCGGCGTGGCCGTCGCCGTGCCCACCATCTGGGGCATGTCGCGGCTGGCAGAGTTTGCCGGTGCCCGCGTGATGCTGCCGAACTGGTTGTTGGGGTCCGTGTTAAGCGTGACTCTCGCCACCGCCTTAGTCGCCGGCCTGTTCGCCCTGCGCTCGCTCCGCCATGTGGAGCCGGCCAACCTGCTTCGATGAGGACGCGAATGCGGATGATGATCGACGACACCATTATCGGCGGCCATGACCTGGTCCGCATGTTCGGCGACGGTGATTCGCAGACCACCGCTGTCGATCGTGTGTCGCTGGACCTGGAACGCGGCCAGTTCGCGCTGCTCATGGGACCATCCGGTTCCGGCAAGAGCACGCTGCTGGCGATGCTGTCGGGCCTCTTACGTCCTACGTCCGGCCGGGTGTTGTGTCGTGACGAGGACGACACGCTCGACATCTGGTCGCTGACCGACCGCGAACGCGAACGCTACCGCCTCAAATACTGCGGCTACATCTTCCAGGGCTACAACCTGTTCCCGGCCCTCACTGCCCGGCAACAACTGGAGATCGTGCTGCGCTGGGGCCTCGGCACACCGGCCCGTGAAGCGAAGAAACAATCGGAAGAAGTGCTCAGCATGTTGGGTCTGGGCAACAAGCTCAACCTGTTGCCGTGCCACCTGTCCGGCGGTGAGAAGCAGCGCGTGGCCATTGGCCGAGCCTTGGTCAAGAACCCGACACTCTGCTTCGCCGATGAACCGACCAGTGCCCTCGACTGGCACCACGGCGAACACGTGGTGGAACTGCTGCGGACCGCTGCCCATGAGCGCGGAGCGACCATGCTCGTGGTGACGCACGACCCGCGGCTATTGCCCTATGCCGACACCGTATTCCACTTGGAAGACGGACAAATCACGGACGATCAACCGGTGCCGCTGCTACACGCCGCGGCTTCGTGACATGACTCGCTCGACTGAGTGCGAGTTTCAAGACAAGTAAAGCAAGCTGCTACGCGCCATCATCAGGCCGTAAACAGATGGAGTTTACTCCTATGAACATGAAATCCCGATTGCTTCGAGTCACCTGGGTCTTTGGCGTGCTGCTCCTGGTCGGCTCCATCGCCGGCGTCGGCTGGATGTCGCAAATCGCCAAGCCAGTTGAAGCTGGTCCCGAGTCCGACAGCAAGAAGCTCACCAATGCCGCGGGTCAGGGCGTCACCTGCTTTGGACACATCGACGTCGAGGCCGGATTGCTTCCGCTGGGTCCGCTGCAACCCGGCGCGATCACGGAAGTGCTTTGCTACGAAGGGCAGAAGGTTCGCAAAGGCGATCCGCTGCTCAAGACGCGCGACGAGCCGTTTATCGCCAAGCTTGCCGAAGCTGAAACGGGTGTGAAGATCGCTCAAACGAAACTCGACCAGGCCAAACTGCTGAACGACCAATACCTCCAGGGCATCAAGC
>JANNLP010000761.1:0-1728 GCA_031396905.1 Gemmataceae bacterium | reverse complement strand
TATCTCCCGAGTTGAAAAAGCCATCGCCGTTGACGTCGCCGCCGGGGACGAAGTCGGCAAACTTCACGAAGTCAGGTACCGGAATCGCCAGCACGGAGCTGCCGGCATCGAAGCCCGGCGATCCCGTCGGCGCGGTGATGTCTTCGCCCCATGCCGTGCTGATGGCAATGCCGCTGACGGTGTAGATGCGCATGCCCGAATTGTCGCTATCGGTCGTGTCGTAAATCCGTTGCGATTGCAGTTTGGCCAGATCGAAATGCTGGTCGTATTTTCCACCCAATGGATCGGTGAGCGCTCCGGTCATCGGGTTGCCATCCCAGTCGGCATAGACCCGGGTCGCCGCGATGGGCGTCACCCAGATGGGACTGGTATTCGGCGTCCCTGCAGGCGGATTGTTGCTGTTGCCCACGCCGAGCGCCACCAGGGCGATCTGCGTCAAACTGTTGACAGGCTGCAGACTGAAACCCCAGTCGTGGGTCGTGTCTTGTTGATCATGGGCACCGACGGCCGCAAAATTACTAGCGCTGAATAGCCGGGTGCCCGAAACGTTCGGCAGGAAATTGGGCACGTCGAAGAACGCGGTGGCGCCGGCGGCCACAGGAAAATTGCCGCTGGTTGTCTGCGTCTCAAAGTTGACGGTAATCGCCGCCGCGTTGGGATTGTAAACGAAGAGCCGAATCGGGTCGGCAATACCGGCCAACCCAACCGGTGTGAAATAATCGTTGGTCAGCTGTTTATTTGAGTAGAGCGTGTACGAGCGCGACGCGAAACCGGAATTGATGTCACCCGTGATCAGATTGACTTCGACCGGCTTGTCAGCCACCACTCGTCCGCCCTGCAGGATCGTCGGGCTGGACACCACGCTATCGCCTTGATTAATCATGAACGACTCGTCGAACGTGCCGTTGTTGTCGCGGTCGATTTGCACGCTGGTGTTGTCGAGCGATGCCATCACGAAGAACGCGGCGTACTCAAACATCTGCCCGGAGTTCGCCGTGTTTGTGCCCACTGGTGCCGTAAAGTTGGTGTCGAAGAAGCGCGTGTCACGCACTTCTACGACCGTGGTTAACAATGAGCCGCTTGTCTTGGTGAACTGGCCATGCGTCACTACGGACGTGCCGCTGGCTCCGACGATATCGCCGCCGTCGAAGAATATCTTGGAAGGATCGCGCGGATTGGCGGGAACATCATTGCGCAGCTGAATCACCTGGCCGGCCTTAAGAAAGTCGGTCGCGAATCCCGGTGGAATGCCATTGGCCGGATTATTATCGCCCCAGACCAGTGTGGATGCCTGCAACGGCGTACCAAGGTTAGCTTCATAACCATCTTCCCAATGGTCATAGTGAATGATCGTTCCAGTTTCGCTGGCGGTGATGTTGATGAACGACGTCATGTCGTTCCCCTGCGACCCGTTGCCAATCGCTTCCAGTGCAGCGAGCGCCTGCTGCTCTGGCATCGGCACAAAAAAGAATTGCAGCGGTGCGGGCACCCAGCGGTCTTCCAACACTACAACGTTGAGAGTCGAACTCCTGCCTTGCTTGGCAGCCTGCAGCGAATCGCGCCGATCCAGTTGCGGTCGGCGCTGTGATTGCCGCGACTGGATCCGATGGCGTGCAGGGGTCATCATCATGAATACTCCGACGTTGAAATTCAGCCAGCGATGGCTGGGTAGACTGCGACGGATTGTTATTAGCTGCGGTTGCGGCAAATCGTCGAGATTGAAATGAC
>JANNLP010000741.1:0-1655 GCA_031396905.1 Gemmataceae bacterium | reverse complement strand
CGGTGCCGTGCGCTTACTTTTAGGCGGCGCGTGTTGCTTGGCCTCTTCCTGGGCTTCACGATGCGACCGAAACAATGCCGGATCGATGCGGAACTTCACCGCGACTGCACGGCCCAACACCTCTTTTGCCGCGGCCGCGATGTCCCTCGTGTACTTCTTCGCCAGCCATTCCTGAAAGTGGAGATTGGGTACGCCGACTTCCAGAACGCCCTTACGGGCGCGAAAGACAGTGTGTCCCGCGAACCAAAGCTGATAAATACTCGGACCCACGCGCTCTTTGAGAATTTTCTCAAGCGCGGAACGGCGTGCAACGACTGCCAAGGCGAAGTCCCCCCCGACGGTCGGACGGCCTCATGTCCGTCCGCCGCCCGTCCCCGTGGTGTCTCCGCCGCGGGGCCGTCTTCCTATCGGTGTGTGCGCTAGACTACAATGCGCATTGCGAAGCTCTACGGCAATCAAGACTTTTGAGTCCGCCGTAGAACCCGCAACAACGGCACGATCCGGCCGTTACGCACGGCACAACCGGCAAAATCGGCAATCTCGTCAATGCCTGCGCGAGTAGCTTTGGCGGCAAACTCATTGGATATGGAAATCAGATTCCAACGAGGCTGGCATTTTTACTATTGATTCCTTCACACCGATTTCTCGTACACCTCATACGTCGATTTCTCCATTCCCAAGGCACGATAAGTGGCTTGGCCGGCGGCGTTGTCACGCTCGACGTAAAGCCGGATGGCGGCAACATTACCAGCCGATTTGGCGCGCCTCAGCACCGCTTCGTACAGTTGCCGGTATACACCTTTGCCCCGCGCATCTGCACGGACGTAGACACTTTGAATCCACCAAAACCAGCCGTTCCGCCAGTCGCTCCATTCAAACGAGATCGCAAGCTGGCCGACGACGTCTTCACCGTTGCACGCGAGCAGATACCAGCCTTTGCTGGCATCCGCGAGTTGCGTGTGAACGCCGCGCATGACCGTCGGCGGATCCAACTGTTTGTGTTCGGTTTCCCAGGCCAACTTGCCATTGAAGTCAGCAATGGTCGCCGCGTCGGCAATGGTTGGCGGTCGGATTGTGATCGGCATATTGGCCCCGTGGCGGGTTTCGCCTAGAAATCACTCGTTGCCCCAGCCGGGACAAAGTAGGCACACTTATGGACCTCGCCAAGTTCATCCGCGATATTCCCGATTTCCCCAAGCCGGGGATCGGTTTCAAGGACATCACGCCGCTGCTAGCCGACCCCAGCGCGTTTCGTGCCGCCATCGACCGCATGGCAGAGCATTACGCCAAGTCAGATATTGATGCCATTGCAGCAGCCGAGGCCCGTGGCTTCCTGTTTGCGGCACCACTGGCACTCAAGCTGAACAAGCCGCTCGTTCCCCTTCGTAAGCCCGGCAAGCTGCCATACCGGTCGTACAGCCTGAAATACGAACTCGAATACGGCACAGCCGAGTTGCAGATGCACGTTGATGGCATCAACACAGGTGCCAAGGTACTGCTCGTGGACGACGTGCTGGCCACCGGCGGTACGATGGAGGCGTCCGCTCGCCTCATTGAACAGGCCGACGGCCGGGTCGCCGGTTACTGCTTTCTTGTGGAACTCGATTTCCTAGGCGGCCGCAAGCGCCTGGAACCGCACCCGGTGTTTAGTCTGG
>JANNLP010000725.1:0-1832 GCA_031396905.1 Gemmataceae bacterium | reverse complement strand
GGCCACGGTACGGTTCAGCGCCGGGTCATGGGCGCGAAAGACCACGCCCATGCCGCCGCGGCCAAGTTCCGCCTCAATGTGATAAGAGCCCAACGAACCGAGATCGCTGACTCGTAACGGCGGTGCCAAGTACTGATAAGGTTGTGCGCCATTTTCGGTCGTGTCGTCGCACAATCGGCTGAATGAGTGGGCTTGAACCTTGGCGACGAACTTAGCCAGGCCGGGCTCGGCGGATGTAGCGGCCAACCCGTGCCGCCAGCCCCGCAATTCCGGATCATCGGCCGCGCTTTCTAAAAACGATTGACATTGCTTACAAGCGGCGATGTGATCGGCCCATTCGTCAGCGGAGTCGCCGGAGAGCAACCGATCTAGGATCTCGATATTTGGACAGCGATTCATCGCGATCCGCTCCGAAGACTTCGCATCGCGGCTAGACAAACTGCGGCACATCCTCTGCCAGTTCGAGGATGGCTTCACGAAGGCGTTTCAAAACCCGGGACTTGGCGACGTAAACGGCGGCTACCGAAAGGCCAGTGACGCTTGCAACCTCGGGCACCGCCCGATTGTGCATCCAATTTTCGGTAAACGCTTGCCAAGTTGTCAATTCAAATTCGCCGCGGATTCGCTCCATGCCGACCTCCAATAGCCGGGCATGAAACGCCGAAGACCATTCCGGATCGACCTCGCCGGGCGTTTCCTCGGCCAGCGCGCTCGGCTGACCATCGCGCTTGGTCAGAAACCGTCCTAGCTTCCGCCGAGCGATCAGCCCGAGCCAGTCGCGAAACCGACCTTTCTCGGGCTGGTATTCAAACATGCGAATACACCGGGCCACGTCGGCGAGGACTTCTTGCCCGACATCTGCGGCGTCAGCATCCTGCAAGCCGCGGCCGCGCGCGAAAGTGTACAGCAATGGCGCGTACACATCTACAAATGTTCGCCAAGCGTCCGCGTCCGCGCCATCGCGGAGGCGGACCAGAAGACTGGGCCGGGTCTTTCGCCCGGCGTCGGTCGGCGTGTCATTCATCAATGACCGTCTCTGTGGAGGTTCCCAATATTGTGGCCGATTCGGACTATTTATGCAATTAGCGCGAAAGGTTCGGCCGCGAGACGGCAATAGACCTGCGACGGGCAAGTTTTCGGTTTGTTTCACAGGAGTTGCGTCATGCTGCCATCGCGCTGGTTCTCGAAATCTTCACGTTCGATCCGCCGGCAACCTCGAACGACGCCTCGATTCATTCGACTTGAAAACCGCATCACACCGGCGTTGACCACCAATTTCGACAACGTCACCGGCCTGTTGACGATTACTAGCGACGCGGCGGACTCGATCGTATTAACGACCAATGCCGCCGGCGACCTCTTGCTCAACGGCTTGCCAACGGCGGCGACGGCGATTACACCGTTCACTTCGATCGACATTGTCGGCGGGCCCGGCAATAACATGATCGATGTATCGAATTGCCTTCAAGTCTCCTATCACCGCTTCGATTCCGGCGCCGCATTTCGCTCCGAAAGGGTGAGGATTCGGCCGGCGGCAATTAGCATTCTCGGAGGCGCGGGCGACGATACCATCACCGGCAGCGTTAGCGACGACGACATTGACGGCGGCCAGGGCAAAGACAAAGTCAACGCCGGGCCGGGCGATGACGTTATCACCTGCGGTCCGGGCGACGACGTGGACGCTGGCGCGGGCATCGACTACTGCCTGTCGAGCCTGACGCCGGCCTCGCCGCTTGATCCCATTGAATTCGACATCATGACGCCGGGCCATGTGCAGGTGGGACCAACGGGACTCATGCCTGCCAGTTTTTTCGATGTGTTCAATACGGAGG
>JANNLP010000707.1:0-2783 GCA_031396905.1 Gemmataceae bacterium | reverse complement strand
CCTGCGCGCCCGGTAACAAATCCAACACCGCCTCAGCCATGCCCAGCCCCGCGCGCAAAATTGGCAACAACCCCACACGCTCGGCAATCATGTTGCCCGAATAATCCGTCAGCGGAGTGCGCACCGTGTGTTCTTGTAACCGCAAATCCGTGGCCGCCTCAAAAAACAACAGCTGCGCCAACTCGCGAACCAGCGCCCGAAACATCGGCGAGTCCGTCTGCACCGAGCGCAGAAACGTCTGCTTGTGCCTAACCAACGGATGCTGAGAAACGATAACGCCAGCCATGACTAAGCCCCGATTAGCGACACTTCAATGAAGCGTGCGAAATCAATCCATCAATATTCCCGCCAACGATGCGTTGATCAGCGTAGCGATGAACCCGGCGAATAACGCTTTCAACCCGAGCCGCGCCAAGTCATGCCGCCGCTCTGGTGCCATCGCGCCAATGCCGCCAATCTGAATGCCGATGGATGCGAAGTTGGCAAAGCCGGTGAGAGCGAATGCCGCCAACCTTTGGGATCGCATTTGCAACGATCCAGGTTCGATGAGACCCGTCGTCTTGTTAAACTGATCGAGCATATGCCATTCCTTCGCACTCAGATAAGCGAAGTGTTCATTAACCGAAAGCTTGGCCCCGAGGAGGGTGCCCACTGCACGAGTATCGCCCCAATCCACACCCATTAACGCCGCCACCGGTGAAAACAGCCATCCGAAGATCTTTCCCAGCGACAAATCGTCCGGCCAGCGGATCAACGAGTCGGCCGCCACACCCAAACCCAACAGTGCGGGTTTGATTTGTCCAAGCATCAGGTCGAACAGTGCGACAAATGCGGTAAACACAATCAACATGGCGGCGACGTTCAATGCCAGCTTCAGCCCGACCGCCGTGCCGGCCGCAGCAGCGTCAATCGCGTTGACATAGTCCGACTTGCCTGTATCCAGCGATGCTTCGCCCATTGTTTCGGGCTTTTCCAATTCGGGAAGCATCAATTTGGCGATGTAGAGACTGCAAGGGCAGGCCATGATACAGGTCGTTATCACGGCTGTGGCATTGGCGCCGTAACCAATGTAAACCACCATCATGCCGCCGGATATATGGGCCATGCCGCTCACCATCAGCGTAAACAACTCGGATCGAGTCATCCGCGGCACGTACGGTTTTACAATCAGTGGCGCTTCGGTTTGCCCCATGAATACATTGGCCGCGACAGATAGCGTTTCGGCGCCGCTGGTCCGCATGAGGTACGTCATGACTTTCGCCATGACGCGAACGATCCATTGCAAGATTCCAAAGTGGTAAAACACGGTGAACAACGCAGAGACGAACAAGATTGGTGGCAGCGCCTTGAATGCAAACATGAACTTGGGTGTAAATCCGGGATTGATGGCAATCGACCCCGGTACTGAAAGATTGCCGAAAACGAACTCGGCGCCTTTGTCCGAACAGGAAATCAGGCCAGTCACGACGGCGCTGGCGCGGTCGATCGCGCTGTAGACCGAATACGTTGTTTCCGCTTCGGTTCCTCTGTTGACTGTCCACCTTCCATTAAGAACCAGGACGGCCAACAATAGTTGAAGGCCAATCCCCCAACCAAGTGTTCGCAGATTGACTCGCCGAATGTTGGACGAACATGCCGCGACCAATGAAAGGAAAAACACAATCCCACAACCGGCCCGCGCCCTGGGATCGAACGACTCCGGCAACGTGTAGCACACAGCCACGGCCACGGCGCAGATCGCCAGGAACATCGCGCGCACAACCCATGGCGTGCCGCTGGAGTCAGGATGGTCGCTCATCGGCGTCGAATCCCCGTCGGATGGATGGTTGACCATTGGCATACGAGATTTGCGGGAAGTCGTTTAGGCACTACCCTCCGTATCATCGGCAGATTTCTCTGTGAAGTACCCGATGACAACCCGACCCGCGCGGGGTAAGCTATAACTTCGGTATGGCCAATTGCCGTGCCGTCACTTGAGGAGTCGTTGCCGTGCGCATTTTGACCCTGGCCGTTGCTAGTTGTTTTGCGGTCGTCGCCCTTGCGAACGACAAAGTCGAAAAGACGAAAGAAACCAAGACCCCCGCCGGGACACATGTTGTCTCGAAATCCATCGACATCAAGGGCGAGGCCAAAGGCGTCAAGTTGCAGACTCTGACGCTGGGGCCGGACGGCATGGTGTATGCGTTGCTCGGCGCTGATCGCTATGGCGGCAAACCGGTCAATGCGATTGATGATTTGAGCTTTCGCCAAATTTGTGAAACGGGCGACGAAGTGACGGTCACTGTTGCCAATATTAATGCCGATTGGACAGCGCGTGCCAATTATTGCAAAAATGAAGCTTCGATTTTGCTGGATTCTCTTTTGACACCCACTTCCACGCGTGGCGGCACTTGGACGATAGACGGAAATCCAGCTACCACGCTGAATCCCATGCAATTGCTCGCAGGAAACCATCAGGTGCGTTACACCGTGCGGGTAGCAGCTTGTGAAAAAACGGTAGAGCGCACCATTGCTATCAGCGCGCCGGCGACTTCGGGCGTTGCGCTTGCGCCGCTGCGGGTTTGTGCCGGTAAAGATACAACCGTCGTGCTGGCGAATCTCTTGCAAGGAGAAAACACCGGCGGCACTTGGAGCGAAGCCCCTACCCCATTTTCGACGGGTCCGGCTTTTAGTGCTAATTTAGGTACGTTCCGAACGGTCAATCAACAACCTGGGACTTATTCTTTCCGTTATTCTGTGGATGCGCCTGGCTCCTGCCCCGATGAGCGCACGGTGGTGCAAGT
>JANNLP010000702.1:0-26603 GCA_031396905.1 Gemmataceae bacterium | reverse complement strand
GAAAATGTAGGGTGGGTCGAGTCCGCGAGACCCACCAGAATGGCACAAAAACTTATCCCTTGGATAGCGACTTGAGCTTCTCATACGCAGACGCGACAAAGCCGACGATGAGCGTCTTGCCAACGAGAATGGTCGGGGCTTTGAGGTTGCCGGTGGGGCCGAGGATCATCGCGGCCAACGTGGCGTCGTCGGGCGGGTTGTTCTTCAGATCGGCTTCGCTGCGCAGTGTAATGACATAGTCGGCTTTCGATCGCACCAGAGCAACGGCATCAGCCTTGAGAAAACGCACTTTGGCTGCATCGATAGTTTCGGCGACTTCAACATCGGCCCGCTCAAGAAACTCCTGAGACCTCACGCAGCCATTTCAGCCACGGCGGCGATACAGCCATTTGATTTTGATGGACATGAATGGATTACCGCAACTGCCCGACAACTAGGCAACAATTGTGCCCGCCGAAGCCGAAGCTGTTGCTGACGGCGACGCGGACCCTTGTCTCTCGTGCATGATTGGGCACGTAGTCCAAGTCGCAGGCCGGGTCCGGGGTTTCGTAATTGATGGTGGGATGGACGACGCCGTGTTTCAGCGTCATGCAACATGCGATCACGGCGGCACCGCCGCTGGCTCCAAGCAAATGGCCGATCATGCTTTTGGTGCTGGAGACCATCAGCTTCTTGGCGTGGTCGCCAAAAGCTCGCTTGATGGCGAGCGTTTCAATGGCATCGCCCATTTCGGTGCTGGTGCCGTGGGCGTTCACATATTGCACGTCTGTGGTGTTGAGGCCGGCGTCCTTCAAGGCGAACTCCATCGCCTTTTGTGCGCCCAAGCCTTCGGCATGCGGCGCGGTGATGTGATACGCATCAGCCGTGCTGCCGGCTCCAAGTAGCTCAGCGTAAATCTTTGCGCCGCGCTGTTTGGCGTGTTCCAGCTCTTCCAGTACGATCACGCCTGCGCCTTCGCCCATGACAAAGCCATCGCGGTCTTTGTCGAACGGCCGGCTGGCTTTTTCAGGAGCGTCATTGCGGGTGGACAGGGCCTTGGCCGAGGCAAAACCACCGAGGCCCATGGGTGCAATGCCGGCTTCCGCGCCGCCCGTGAGCATGATGTCGGCATAGCCGAACTGGATGGCCCGCATGGCGTCGGCGGCGGCATTGGCGGCGGAAGCACAAGCCGTCGCCACGGCCGAGTTCTGCCCCATTAAACCAAAGCGAATGGACACGAGGCCTGACGCCGCATTCGCGATCATCTTGGGGATGACGAACGGGCTAAGCCGGCCCGGCCCCTTGGTCATGTAGGTGGTGTGGCCTTCTTCGAATTCGTTCAGGCCGCCGATGCCCGAACCGATGATCACGCCGCAGCGGAAGGGGTCGTATTTGGGCAGGTCGAGTCCCGAGTCGGCCACGGCTTCGACGGCGGCCACGACGGCGAACTGCGCGAAGCGGTCCATCCGGCGAACGTCTTTCGCCGACATGACTTTTTCCGGCTCGTAGTTCTTAATCTCACCGGCAAAGTGGACTTTGTAGTCGGTGGTGTCAAACTGCGTAACGGTAGCGATGCCGCTCCGACCGGCAAGCAAACCCTGCCAATACGTGCGAACATCGTTGCCGATCGGGGTGATGGCCCCTAGGCCGGTGATGACCACCCGGCGTCGGCTCATTTCTTCTTGATCTCCCCCTCGATGTAGTCGATTGCCTCGCCTACGGTCTTGATTTTCTCGGCCTGGTCGTCGGGAATATTGATCTCGAACTCCTCCTCAAGCTCCATGACGAGCTCGACAATGTCGAGTGAGTCGGCACCAATATCCTCGATGAAGCGGGTTTCCCGCTTGACCTGGTCTTTGTTGACGCCGAGGTTCTCGCAGACGATCTCGACGACGCGTTCTTCAACAGAGGGCACAGTATTACCTCCTGGTAGTCGGCCCGGAATATGGGCAGAATGTATCGCCTTGGGTAGACTTCGGAAAGGTCAAAGCCCGCCAAAAGCCACTTTAGACTGAAACATTCGTACAGGGCATCTTACGATCTATACGCTTCAATAGCCCGGCTAAAACCTTGCCCGGTCCCAATTCATAGAACTGGCCGACCCCGGCGGCGATCAAACCACGTAGTGATTCTTCCATCCGCACCGGCGACAAAACTTGCCGCACGAGCAAGGCTTTGATTTCACCCGGATCGGTGTGCGGCTGTGCATCAACGTTGGACCACACGGGAATGCGCGCGAGTTTCAATGTGACTTTGGCGAGCGCTTCTGCCAGTAGCTGATCCGCAGGTTTCATCAACTCAGTGTGAAACGCCCCGGCCACCGCGAGCCGCACTGTGCGGTAGCCTTTTTCATTCGCGATAGCTTCGGCCGCTTCGAGACCTGCAATTGTGCCGGATATCACCGTGTTGCCGGGACAGAGTAGATTAGCGACTTGCACCACGGATTTGGATTGCTCGCGGGCAGCCACACAAACTTCTTCGACGGCGGCCGCGTCCGGGCCGACGACGCTGCACATGGCGCTCGGCGTGGCGAGGGCAGCCGCTTGCATCGCTTTGCCGCGCACTTGCACCACCTTCAACCCGTCCGCGAAATCCAGTGCTCCAGCAAATGTAAGTGCCGTGTATTCGCCGAGACTTAGTCCCGCGGTCGCAATGCAATCGTCGAGTGCATTGGGTTGATCGACTTTGATCGCTTCAAGAGCCGCGAGGCCAGCGACATAGAGTGCCGGTTGCGATACGTCAGTCGCATTCAGTTTCTCGACAGGTCCGGCCCCGCATATTGCAAGCAAATCAAAGCCCAGCACATCTTTCGCAGCATCGAACAACGTTCGCGCCGTCGGCAACCGCTCGCAGACGGCCTGAGCCATGCCGATGGCTTGTGCGCCTTGACCGGGGAAGAGGACGGCGGATTTGGACATGATGATCTCGAATCAAATGCGAAGCCAATTGCGGGCCAACGGCCCGATCTTCCTTAGCCCGGCCCAACGGGCTGGGAATATGGCACCACAAGGCTGCGGCCTGAAGGGCCGCGCTTTTGAGCCATTGGATCGCGGCCCTTCAGGCCGCATTTGCCGTGTCGCTATCACCCAGCCCGATGGGCTGGGCTAAGGGAGGTTGGCCTTTCAGGCCAAGGAAGCATTAATCGTCATCCGCGACAATCGATGGCAGCGCCGGCATTGCGGCCAACTCTGTCACGATCTGATCGTTCAAGCCGGCTTTGGCGTATTTGGCGGCGACATGCAGGGCATTCTGAATCGCGCGTTCGCCGGAGCTGCCGTGGCAGATCATGCAGATGCCGTCGATGCCGAGCAGCGGTGCACCGCCATAAGCGGCGTAATCGTGGCGATGAATCAGATCGTGCAGGGCCTTGTTCGCCAATTGGCGTTCGACCGTGAGCGATTGCATCAATTCATGATGCACCATCTTCATCACGAAATCGAACAAGCCTTCGCATACCTTCAAGACGACGTTGCCGAGGAAACCTTCGGTCACAACAACATCACAAGTTCCCTTGTGAATATCCCGGCCTTCGATGTTGCCGATGAAGTTGTCTTTCAGGCTGCTGGCATAAAAGAGAGCGTGCGTGTCTTTCGCAAGGTCGTTGCCTTTGGAGTTCTCGGTGCCGACATTCATCAGGCCGATGCTGGGCTTTTCCCGGCCAAGGATGTGTTTGGCGAAGATGCCGCCCATGACGCCGTACGCAAACAAATGCTGAGGCTTCGGTGCGACGTTGGCACCCACGTCGATCATGACGCACGGGCCTTTGAGCGTCGGCATCACTGTGGCGATGCCGGGCCGGCGCACGCCTTTGAGGAACCGACGCAGCCGCAAGCCGCCGGCCACCATCGCGCCGGTGTTGCCCGCGGAAATGATGGCATCGACTTTCTTCTCGGCAAGGAGTTGCCAAGTCCGGCTAATGGAATTGTCGGGCTTTTTGCGCAGTCCTTCGACCGGCGAGTCTTCCATCGTCACGACTTGCGTGCAATGGAATAGGTCGAGATGACCGCCCAATGTGCCGCCGGCTTTTGCTACCGATGGCTCGATCTGGGCACGGTCGCCGACTAGCGTGATGAAAAGTTCGGGATTCGTGGCGATGGCGTGAACAGCCCCGGCCACGATTGGATCCGGCGCGAGGTCGCCGCCCATCGCGTCCAACGCAAGACGCATCGGCTATTCCTCCGTATCGTCCGGCATTTCCACAGCTTCGCGGCGTTGGGTATTGGACCAGCCGCAATTCGCACAGACGGTATGAGGCAGGGCCGGCACACCGCACCGGTTGCAATACTGCACCGCGCGGGCGTGGGCATGGTGGTGGCTGCGGCGCATCCCTTTCTTAGAGCGGGACGTGCGTCGCTTCGGTACGGCCATGATGAACTCGCCTTTTGCCTACGGAACCACTTTCAACTAGGGAAGTTATGATACAAAAGCGTGATGCGGCGGCCACTATTGCAGGAAGTGGTGAAGAGGTGAACAGGTGAAAATGTGACGGACAAAATTCCGGTTATTCTGAACGACTGGCATGACCACCTGAGAGTCAACCGGCTTGTCACCGTTTCACCTCTTCACATTTTCACCTCTTCATCCAGGCACAACGCAGGAGCTTCACTATATGGACAACCTCTGGGCTCCCTGGCGACTGCAATACGTGGCAACCGGTGGCATCAAATCCGGCGATGGTTGCTTCATTTGCCGGGGGCTGGCCGAGTCCGACGACCGGGCCAACCTGATCGCCTGGCGCGGCGACCGCTCGGCCGTGGTGCTGAACCGCTACCCGTACAACAACGGACATCTCATGGTCGCCCCGCTCGCCCACAAAGGCGGCCTTGATGAATTGAGTTCGGATGAATTACTCGACCTGCAACTAGTCCTCCGCCGCTGCACCCACGTGTTGCAACAATTGATGACGCCCGACGGCTTCAACGTTGGCCTGAACCTTGGCCGCGTTGCCGGTGCCGGATTACCCGGCCACCTCCACTGGCACGTCGTGCCAAGATGGAACGGCGACACCAACTTCATGCCCGTGCTGGGCGAAACCAAAGTGATCTCGCAATCGCTGGAAGCGCTGTTTGACTTGATTTCACCAGCGCTGAAAATCGCTTAGAAATTATACCCCAGCCAGAAGCTGAAGATTTGTCGGCGGTCGTCGGGGCCTTTTACGATGGGTACGCCGAAGTCTAATGCGATGGGCAGCGGGCCGAGCGCGGGGACGACGATTCTCATGCCGAGGCCGGCGGTGACTCGGTAGTCGGTGATCTTCACGCCGTTTTCGACCGTGCCGCTATCGACGAAGCCGACCATGTACAGTTGATCGTTGGCGACGAGCGGGATCTGGTACTCGGCACTGTTCAGGAAGGCGAAGGTGCCGCCGGTGTTCAAGCCCTGGTCGAACGGGCCGACGCCGCGGAACTCGAAGCCGCGAAGGCTGCGGAAGCCGCCAGCATAGAAACGCTCATAGATCGGTGCGTCGCTGGACGAGAACATGGCCTGCGACTTGAGCGCGAGGACATGCCGGCCGCTGCCGTCGGGTCGCTGGTAGGTTGTGTAGTACTTGGTCGCTTCCACGTTGAATAATGGGAAGGTGTAATCGCCCATCACCTGTTCGTATCCGACCTCGATGTTTGAACCTTCGGTGGCCCGCAGGTACGAGTCGCGTGAGTCGCGAGTCAGTGCACCACGCAGGCCGGCCAGGAAGTGAGTACCGGCGAACTGTCTAATCGAGTCCGGGAAGTAATCGGGCACGTCGAAGATGTCCACGCCTTCGAGTCGCCCGGTCACGGTTGCGGTCCACAGCGGATTGAGACGCCGACCCACGGTCACGCGGCCGCCGACACGCTGCTCATTGAATTCCGAGTAGCCACGCGAGTAGAAGTATGCACTGGTACCCAGGCTGAACTGGCTATCAAAGAGATACGGCTCGCGGAAGCTGGCGGTATAGCGCTGGAATCGCTGGCCGGGCACGGCTTCGAGGCGAAACTCCTGACCCGCACCGCGGAAGGCGCGACCGCTCATCATGTCGTCAAAGTTGGTTGGCCAGCGCATGATGTCGAAGTTCTTTTCGTTCAACACGATGGAGCCTTGCACGCCGGCGTCGGAGTTTACGCCGACGCTGAAGAGCAGGCTGCCCGTCTGCGTTTCTTCGACTTGAACCAGAATGTCCTTGACCGGATTGTCGCTGAACGGGTCTAGCACTGTGACAGTCGGACGTTGACCCTTCTCGGGATTGGCTTCAAAGATACCGAGGCGTGCCAAGTTGCGCTCGGCTTGCGCAAGCGCCGGATACTCCAGCACTTGACCCGGATAGACTGGCACTTGCCGGAGGATGATGTTCTGGCGGGTGACTTCGTTGCCGGCGACGAGGACGCGGCCGACGGTATCCGGCGGGCGCTCCTGCACGGTGTATTGCACCGTGACTTCGCCGGGGCCGGAGTAGATCAACTCTTCTTTCGGCGTCACCTTCCGGCCAGTGTTGCCGTACAGGTCCTGAATGTTTTTCTGGTCCGCCTGCACGACGTTTCCGTCATAAGTGTCGCCGGGCTTGAGCTTGGTCACACCGCGAATGCGCTCATCGGAGAACTGGGTGGCGCCGACCAACTGCACGTCTTTGACTTTGTAGCGCGGGCCTTCGTTGATGTGAAAAACGATGTCCACTGTGCGACAGTCGGCCGACGGGATGATCTCCGGACTGACCTTGGCGTCGTGGTAGCCGAAGGTGCGATAGTACGATTCAAGCTTGAGGCGGTCCTGTTCGACTAGGCCGGGATTGTACGTGCCGCCGATCATGCCGAGGAAGCAGCGTGATGTATCCGTTCGGGTACGGAGCCGTTCGCCGGTAACGAAGTTGTGCCCGGTGAAATCGACGCTGGAGACTTTGACCTCCGGGCCTTCCGTGATGCGGAAGATGACGCGGTTGTCGCCGGGGTTGCCACCCTCGACGAGTTCCACGTACGAGAACATCCGGCCCTTTTCCTGGTAATAGCGCAGGATGGCGTTGACGGCGAGCTTGTTGGCGATCGGGTTGAGCGGCACGCCCTTGTGCAGGCCGGCGATGCTCAGCAACTCGTCATTCTTCGCGTGCTTGGCGCCTTCGAACTTGATCTCGGTGACGACATTCGGCAATTCGGCGACATCAAAGATCACTTTGACTTTGCCATCGGGCGTCGGCTCGAAGCTGGCTTGCACGTTGGTAAACGACTTTGTCGCCATCAGGGCAGACACGTCGTTTTGCACGGTGGCATGATCGTATTTCTTGTCCGCGCGGGTCTTGATCGTGTTAAGAATCTGGTTGGTGGCGACGAGCCGATTGTTGCGGACCATCACTTCGGCGACGAGTTTATCGTTGGGCGCTTGCGCGAAGACAGCCGATAACGACACGGCCATGCCGACGACGCAGGCAACGAAGCAGAGCCGCAATGTTGGCATCGGCAAAACCCTTTCCCCACCGGCCACCGCGCACGGGATTGCCGGACGAGCGGGGAATAGGCGGGCGTACACTTTGTGTCAAGCCAGCCTGCCGCTTCGCCAGTTTGCCGAATCTGCCGCTTCAACGGAGTGGAACGCCCGGTAGTGGTTCGATCTCTTCTTTGTGTGGTCTTTGCGTCTTTGTGTCTTTGTGTCTTTGTGGTTGATCTTAGGAACCACCACAAAGACACGAAGGACACAGAGGAAAACACAAAGAAATTCGGTACCAACGATCCGAGTTATTCATCGGCAATCGCAAAGATCGCGGCGGTACCGAACGGTGTCGCCGTATGGAATTGAACGCTACAATACCTGTCGCAGCCCACGGTTACGACCTCGTTGCCACGTCCGCGTTGTTCATGAGCAAAGTCCGGCGTACTCTGCTGTTTCACTTCTGTCGCCTGCAGCGGCCGGCGATTGTGTTGGCGCGCGCCGAGTTTGATCGTCATGTCGAACGAACTTTCGCCGTGTTCAGTGCCAAGGAACCAACCGTCACCGAAGACACTTACTTAGATGGCCTATACGCACTCGATTGGTATGTCGCCTGTGCATGTCTGGGTCGCGACAATTTCGCATGGGAAGCGCTGTTTGCCGCGCGGACAGGCCGGGCCGACTGTTTGCTCGTCGATGCATTGCGGGCACGGGCGGCACGCCTTTACCCGCGCGATGAGGAGCGGCAGGAAAACGCCGTGGCCGAGTTTTGGGGCCAGTTGCTGGTCGCCGAACATGGCTTACCCACATTAGCGCGCTACGATGGCCAACGCCCTTTGGTGCCGTGGCTAATCCGCGTGTTCCAAAACGCACACATCTCCAAGCTGCGCTCCACCTCCGGCATCAAACCGCTGCCGGAAGACGATCTCGCCATGCCGCTGCCCGAGCCTGAAGTCTCCGAAGCGCGATGGCATGACGCGTTCGTTCGCGCCGCCCGCGCCAGCATCGGCGAGTTATCGGAAGCGGAAGTGCTGATTCTGGGATTGCGTTTGCGTTATCGGATGAGCCAACGCGAGGCGGCCACGCTTCTTGGCGTCCACGAGGGCACCGTCTCACGACAAACGGACAAGTTGCGCGACCACTGTCTGGACTTCATACGTGGTCGCTTACTGAACCAGGGCTGGACTGGCGACGATCTCGAAGATCTTGTCTTAAGCGAAATGGCCGGCGTCCTCCTCGATGACCCAAGATTGAGCGCGGACCATTTGGCGGCACTGCTGGCGGCGAAGGGCAAAGCGCCTCCAAATGACGGATAAGTGGGCGACTCTGTGCATTCGCCTAGATAGTCAATTGACTAGTAAAGGCCAATTGGCAATAATAGTCGGGCGGAGCCGCCGTGGAATTCTGGAGTATCATCTGGGACGATAGCGACGATCCCGACGGCAACGTCGAGCATATCGCCGAACATGATTTGACCGTGGACGATGTCGAACATGTGCTGAGAAATCCCAGCGATGAAGGCACCAGTCGATCCACGGGTTTTCCAACCGCATGGGGATATACGCCGGACGGACGGTTCGTCATGGTCGTCTACGAAGCCGTGACGGAGAACGCTCTACGCGTGATCACTGCTTACGAAGTCCCCGAGCGCAAGAGAAAAAGGAAGTAGCAACTTGGTCAAAAAGATACTGAAACGGGTCGTCCGCAAAACCAAGCTAACGCCGACACAAGTAGCGCGGGATGCGGCCTTGCGTCAATTGATCACCGCCGAATTTCCGCCTCTGGAGCGGCCTACCATTCCACGATCATTGAGCGCGAGCCTGAAGAAAGCGATGAAACGCAGCCCGAAAACGAGCTATCAACTTGCCAAGGAGGCCGGCCTGTCACAAATCATGGTCTCACGCTTTCTTTCCGGCAAACGCGACATCAGGCTTGGCACCGCTGATCGGCTAGCTCATGCGCTGGGTTTGAAATTGGTGGTTGGATGACGCCGCGGCGGTAAACTGTCCCAATGCGTCTTCCTCTGGCACTCCTGGCTTGGCTCGCGGCGACGGCAATTGCCGGCGCCGGTTTGTTTGATCCCGACAAACCTGCCGTGGAAGTGGTGACGCCGCTGGCACCCGAGACATTTCGCGATCGCATCGGCGACCGTATCGCCATGGGCAACGCCGGTTTTGATTCCAAGGTTCGCCACAATGCGCTGGCAGAGCGTGATGCGATCCTTAAGCAACAGACGCGGTCGCCTGCAGACATGATTCGACTAGGCATTTTGCGTCTTCGCCTGGGAGAGGGCGACGCGGGCATGAATGAACTGCGCACGGCGTATGAGCAGAATCGCCGCGATTACTGGGCGCTCTCCGCTCTGGGCACAGCCCATTTGCAACAGGGTCAAGCCGTCGAAGCCGCACAATACCTGGAGGCAGCACGCGAATTGTCGCCAGGTGCGCCGACGCTTGATGCAGCTGCGATTGCGGCTTGTGATGCCGAAGTCAAGTTGGCGCAATTTCGCCGGCGTGAGTTGATCGGTGTGTCGGGCGGTCGCCGTGCGCCACCGGCCGCGACGGTTGATGACATATTCGGCGTGAAGTTCGTGGGTGAATCCGGGGAGTATGAAGCTGGTGTCTTAGCCGCGGTTGAGAAGGCGAAACTGCCGAAAGATGCCATCGCCATTGTGCAGCAGCTGTTACTGTGGCTGCCGGGTGATGCGCGATTGCTCTGGCTCCTTGGCGAGCTTTACAACGCCAGCGGTGACTTCGATTCGGCACTGATGGTCTTCAACGAGTGTCTCGACTCCCGGCGCTTCGACACACCAAAACTGCGGGAACATCGGCAAGCCGTGATGGCCGCGATTGCCGCTCGGCCCGCCCCGCCCATCGCCTGGCTGCCCGGGCAAACTCGGGTCTGGGCCGTTGGGATTCTCGCCGTTCTCGTGCTTTTTGTGCTGTTGCGCCTGCAATATCGGCAAGTGGTTCGCCGCCGGTTGCGCTGAAAATCCGACACGTTGGTCATTTTCGACCCATAATTAACCTGTCAGCCGGCTCCGTATCCTTCGTTGATTGGCTACCGTGATCGACAGCTTGCGCAACAACTCGATGTCACTCATCAACAAAGTGCAGATCGGCTTTGCGCTGACGTTGATTGTTCTCGTGTTCATTGGGTACACGTCGTACCGCACCGTGCTGGCACTGGTGTTCCTAACCCGCGTGGATGGCGCTGCCGCCGACGCCCAACTTTGCATTCAACAATGTCGTGCCGCCGTAGCGGACGGCGACCCCGCGGCCCGAGCCAATGGTGAACATGATCGCATCGACTGGGCGCGCAAGTCAACTCGCGAAGCCGTAACGCGGTTGCCCTCCTTGGCCGACGAGTCGCCGGCACAACAGCAGCGCTGCCACGATTTGGCGTTACGGCTCGACGACTACTTTGCATCGCTGGCGGCTGGTTCAATCACCAAGGCCAACGAACATGTTTTCGAAGCGCACAAGATCATGGACGCCGCCGAGGAAATCGAACGTGGCCGTCGTACGGGCGTGGAGGCGGCCGTGCATTATCAGTTCACCAAGATGCGCTATATTTTGTTGGGTGGCAGCGCGCTGGCCTTCGCGGCGGTCGGCATCGCCATGTTCACCATTCGCCAGGATGATGCCGCCCGTGTTCTTGCCGAAGAGCGCCTGGCGCTGGCGCTCGAAGGCACTCGCGACGGTATGTGGGATTGGGACGTGGCCGGCGGCACGCTATTCGTCAGCCCGAGCTGGCGGGCGATGTTCCAGCGGCCCGCGAACGAGATCATTGATTTGCGCCGTTGGGAAGCCATGGTGCATCCCGAAGATTTACCCGGCCTTAAGTCTGCCACCCGCACCCACTTTGACGGCAACACGTCGCACTTTGAGAACGAGTTCCGCGTTCACGTCGGTGATAAGCAGATGTGGGTATTGGGCCGTGGCCGTGTTGTCGCACGGGATGCCGAAGGCCGCCCGCTGCGCATGGTCGGCATCAATACCGACATTACCGAACGCAAGCATATCGAAGGCGAGTTGCAGCAAGCCAAAGACGCGGCCCAAGAGGCCAGCCGGGCTAAGAGCGACTTCCTGGCGGTGATGAGCCACGAAATCCGCACGCCGATGAACGGCGTGCTCGGTATGACGCAGCTCGCTCTGGACACGCCGCTTACCGATGAACAGCGCGATTACCTGCGCACGGCTTTGCATTCCGGCGAAGCCATGATGGCGCTCATCAATGACGTCTTGGACTTCTCCAAAGTCGAAGCCGGCAAGATGGAACTCGAAGCCATCGAGTTCAACCTGCGCAACCTCATCGGCGAAACGATGAAGACGCTGGCGCTGCGCGTGCAGCAAAAAGGCTTGGAACTTGCCCACGTCGTCGAAGCCGACGTGCCGGCATTTGTTAACGGCGACCCCGGTCGCATTCGCCAGGTCATCGTCAATCTCGTGGGCAACGCCGCCAAGTTCACGGAACGCGGCGAAATCGTCGTGCGCGTGCAGGCGGAGCGGATTGGCGACCATGAGGTGTCTCTACTGTTAAGCGTGCGCGACACTGGCATTGGCATCGCACAGGATAAGCTCGACACCATTTTCACCGCGTTCGAGCAGGCCGATGCCAGCACATCGCGAAAATATGGCGGCACCGGTCTGGGTCTTGCCGTATGCAAGCGGCTCGTCGGGCTCATGAATGGCCGCATCTGGGTTGAAAGCACATTGGGCTTGGGCAGCAGTTTCTTCTTTACCGCACAGCTAGGCATGGGCGCACAACCGGGCCGTTCGCGGGCCGCCGAACGGCTTACCCACTTGGCTGGCCTGCGTGCTCTTGTTGTCGATGACAACGCCACGAGCGGTCGCATCCTCACCAACTTCCTGCGCGAGTGGGGCCTGGAGCCGACTCGCGTTGAGACGGCCGACAAAGCGTTGACGGGTTTGCAAATTGCGCGGACCATTAGCCGGCCGTATGACCTCGTATTTCTAGATGCCAGCATGCCCGATCAAAATGTCGATTCGTGGCTGGCCACGCTGACGGCACAATTTGGCGACGAGCGACCTACCGTCATCCTGCTCATGCCGTTGGGCCTCGCCAAACAAAAAGATCGCTGGCGCGGCCTCGGCGTGCAGGGCGGGTTGATTAAGCCCGTACTGCAATCAGATTTATTCAAGGTGCTCGAAGAGTTGAAACCCGTGCGCGTCGCTCGCCCGGCAACATCGCCAACAAACAACGACGCGGAAGGCAGCGCAGTTCTTGCGGTGTTGATTGCCGAGGACAATCCGATCAATCAAAAGCTGGCGGCCAAGCTCGTCGAGAAGATGGGCCATGCGGTGACGCTGGCCAACGATGGCCGTGAAGCGTTTGAGACCTGGTCGCGGGCACATTTTGACGCGGTTCTGATGGACGTGCAAATGCCGGAGGTCGATGGCTTCGAAGCCACACGCCGTATCCGCGCCGCGGAAGTGGACACCGGGCGTCGCACGCCGATCATTGCACTAACGGCACACACCCTGCCCGGCGACCGCGAACGTTGCATTGAAGCCGGCATGGACGGCTTCGTGACCAAACCCGTCCGCGCCGATGAACTCACCACGGCCATACGCGATGCTGTGGCGACAAAACTGTAATCGATTCATCCAAGTTTCTGTCGTTTCTTACAATTTCATCATGGCCGAACTTGCCGTGCAACTGGGCCGACTGCGGTTGGCCAACCCGATCCTCGTGGCGTCCGGCACGTTTGGCTATGCCCGCGAGATGGCCGGCCTCGTCGATTTCGCCCAACTCGGCGGCATCATCCCTAAGACCGTGACGGCCAAGCCACGCATCGGCAATCCACCGCCCCGCACGGTGGAAACACCTGCCGGAATGCTGAATGCCATCGGCCTCGATAACGACGGCATCGACCACTTCATCGCACACCACCTTCCATATTTGCGAACGCTGCCCACCGCAATCATCGGCAATATCGCCGGCGCGGATGCCGATGAGTTCATCGACATGGCCGCGAAACTAGGCCGCGAACAAGGCTTAGCCGCAGTGGAATTGAATTTGTCTTGTCCCAACGTGGCTCACGGCACCGACTTTGCCACCAATCCGGAGGTGACGCATCGCATCGTCCGTGGCTGCCGCGACGTTTGCCCGCACCCGATCATCGCCAAGCTCACGCCGAACGTGACCGACATTTGTGTTATTGCCAAGGCGGCCGCCGACGCCGGGGCCGACGCCGTTTCGTGCATCAACACATATTTCGGCATGGCCATTAATTGGCGGCAGCGCAAGCCAATCCTCGGCAACATCACCGGTGGATTAAGTGGTCCTGCGATCAAGCCATTGGCATTGCGATGTGTCTGGCAGACGGCCAAGTTGAAAGCCGTGCCTGTCATTGGCGTCGGCGGCATTGCCACGATTGATGACGTGATGGAGTTCCTCGTCGCCGGCGCATCCGCCGTGCAACTAGGCACGGTGAACTTTTACGATCCCACCGCCGCGCAACGCATTGTGGCCGCGTTGCCAGCAGCGCTGACGGAGGTGAACGCGACAAACATTTCTGAGATAGTCGGGTCAGCGCTTCGCTGACGCAATTACTTTACTTCGCCGCCGCTTTCTTCGGCTCCGGCTTCACTTCGGGCTCGGGTGCCTTTCCGTTGTTCTCAGACAATCCCCGCGCGACCAAGATGCGTTGCCGGATCGCCAACGCCGCTTTCGGGTTGTCGCGCAGCCATTGCTTGGCGTTTTCGCGGCCCTGGCCGATGCGCTCGCTGCCGTAGCTGAACCAAGCACCGCTCTTATCGACGACTTTGTCTTCGATGGCCAAATCAAGTAAGTCGCCTTCGGTGCTGATGCCACCCGCGTGCATGAGGTCGAACTCGGCCAGGCGGAACGGCGGTGCCACCTTGTTCTTGACCACTTTCACGCGCACACGATTGCCGATGACTTCCTCGGCTTCCTTGATCGCGGTGATCTTGCGAATGTCCAGCCGCACGGAGCTATAGAACTTGAGCGCCAGGCCACCGGACGTGGTCTCCGGGTTGCCGAACATCACGCCGATTTTCTGGCGAATCTGGTTGATGAATACCATCGTGGTCTTGGTGCGGGCAATAGTCGGATTGAGAATGCGCAGCGCCTGGCTCATGAGCCGGGCTTGCAAACCCATGTGCGAGTCGCCGATCTCGCCTTCGATTTCATGCTTCGGCACGAGGGCCGCCACCGAGTCGATCACAATAATATCCACGGCGTTTGACTTGATGAGCATCTCCGCGATCTTCAGCGCTTCCTCGGCATTCGATGGCTGACTCACCAGCAGTGCTTCCAGGTCCACGCCGATGCGCTTGGCCCACGATGGATCGAGCGCATGTTCGGCATCGATGAACGCCGCCACGCCGCCGGCTTTCTGGGCGGCGGCCACCGCATGCAGCGTCACCGTGGTTTTTCCGCTGGCTTCCGGCCCGAAAATCTCAATAATTCGGCCGCGCGGCAGACCCTTGCCGCCCAAGGCGATATCCAGCGACAGTGCCCCGGTGCTGATGCCGGGGATGTCGCTGACTGACCCCTCGCCAAGTTGCATGATGGCACCCTTGCCGAACTGCTTTTCAATCTGGGCCAAGGCACCTTTAAGCTCTTTATCGATAGTTTCTGCCATGAACGGGCCTCGCCAGCGGGTTTTGGTTGGGTACAGGTGTACACGTACAAGATATACTGAGATAACACGAAGGCAAGGTCGGTTGCCAGGATCGTCAACCACTTTCGCAACGGCCGGTATCATGACGGCATGATGCGAATCTGGCTCTCACTGGCAACGTTGGTGACTTGCGCACTGCCAACCTTGGCCGGTGTGCATTATTCCGGCGAGACTTGGGCCGAGTTGCCGGCCCAGTGGCGTGGCTATCTATTGGACCAACGCAACCTTCGATCGCTGGCCGTTAATAATCCCGCTATGCCAGTCAGCCCGCTCAAGGAGAAATACTTAACCGAACGTGATCGGCTGGCGGGTATCAAGCGGCCATTAACTGCCAACGAAACTGCGGACCTCGGTGCGCTCCACATTCGACTGGGTGCCATTGAGAAAGCCATAGAAGTGTTGCGAGCAGGGATGCGCACGGCACCCAACCATTATCAATGCGCGTCCAACTTGGGCACCGCTTGCCAGATGAATGGCGACTTGGATCAGGCTGCCGGCGCGCTGGAGTTGGCTGTGAGCCTGGCACCCGCGAAGTGGCGCAAGGCCGAGGAACTTCAATTGAAACTTGTGCGCTTGCGGCGCGGTGAACCCAAGCAAGCGGGCACACTCGACCAGTTGTTCACGGCCAAATACACCGGTGAGCCGACGCCGCCGACGGATTTGCCGAACGATGCGGTGTCACTCACTCAGACACTGGCACTGTGGCTGCCGACCGATGGCCGCGTGTTATGGCAACTCGGCGAGTTGGCTTTCGCGCATGGCGACACCAATACCGGTGCGGCCATTCTCGAAGGTTGCGTCACCGAATTCGCCATGGGTGATCCCGAGTTGCGAAAGCGTCGCCAACAGTATCGCGCCACTGCGGACAAGCCCGCGAAAGATCCGCCAATCGCTAAGCCCGACGCCGTCAATGCTCATGCGGGGCACGGTTCCGGTTCGTTGATCCGCTTCAAATCGCCACGACCGCTGGTTCGTGATCCGTTGCAAATATCATTGATGGCCATCCAGCCCGACGGATTGAATCAACTTCCCTGGCCACTCATGGCCGAGACGACATTCGAAAAGCCGTTCCGCATTAACTTCCATGAGCATCTGCGCAAGCTCGACGGGAAGCGCGTCGTGTTGACAGGTTTCATGCAGCCCACCGGCGACGGCATTGAACAGTCGGCCGTATTGTTGATTGAATATCCCGTCGGCTGTTGGTTCTGCGAATTGCCCGAGCCGACCGGCATCATTCAAGTCGATGCTCCCGAGAATAAACTCATCACGATGACACGAGAGCTGGTCCGCGTGGAGGGCCAGTTGAAATTGAACAGCAAAGATCCCGAATCTTTTCTTTACGTCATTACGAACGCAAGAGTCGGCCCTGTCGATTAACCGCTAACTTACTTTCAACACCTTCCGAAATATCACCTTGTCATCGCCGACGTTGTAGTACTCGCGCAGCACCGCTTCCTGTTCGTAGCCATATTTGAGATAGAATCGCCGCGTCGGTTCATATCGCTGCTGCGACGAAGTGTCGATAAACATCAGTCGGCCATTCGCTTCCAGCGCAAGCCTTTCAGCTTCACGCAACAACTGCCTGCCGCGGCCCGTCCCCTGAAGACTCTTGTCAACGACGATCCACCACAATTCCCACGACCCGACGGCAATATTGTCCGGCCCAAAATACGCAAAACCAGTGACCTTGCCATCTTCAAACAATGTCAGGCACTGATCGCCGTCTTCGCAATTGTCGTCGAAGAAATCGTCGTAAACTTCCCGGAGTGAATCCACCTCGGCCGGCGCAAACATGCCCGTCGCCCGAGCCATTGCCACGAACGTATCCACTTCCTCGCGCAAACTTGGTCGAATCATGATTGCCAGTTATATCAACCGGATACCTGCAAGCGAGGGGAATCATCGTTGCCGTTTGCCGCGTGACGATTGGCCCGGGCCGCCGCGATCGAACCGCTTCGGTTTTTCGTGGAGCCGATGTTGCTGAAACTGCTGTCGCGGATTCGGGTGATGATGCGCCGGGGGCTTGGGCAGCACCTGTCTGTAATCAAAGTCCGGCAGCGTCACGCGAGGCAACCGCTGGCCGATCTGCCGCTCGATTTGCGCCAATAGTGATTCCTCGGACGGCGCGACCAGCACGAAGGCATCGCCCTCGGCCTCGGCTCGGCCGGTCCGGCCAATGCGATGCACGTAATCGTCCGGCACGTGCGGCACATCCACGCTGATCACATGCGTGATGTGGTCCACGTCCAATCCCCTCGCGGCAATGTTCGTCGCCACCAGAACCTGAAACGCACCTTTGCGGAAGCCGTCCATCGCCTTTTTACGCTGGACCTGCGTGCGGTTGCTGTGTAGTTCAGCCACCGTGAACCCGTCGTTTTCAATTGACTTGGCCAGCCTTTTGGCGAACTGTTTCGTCCGCGTGAACACCAGCACCGATGGCATCTCCGTGTGCCGCAGCAGATATCGCAACAACGTCGATTTCAAATGATCCGGCACCGGGTACGCGGCCTGGGTGATGCCGACGGCCGGAGTGCTCCGCCGACCAATTTCAATTGACACGGGCTTGCGCAGAATCTCGCCGGCCAGCTTCTGAATCACCGGCGGCATCGTCGCTGAGAACAACAGCGTCTGTTGCCGCGATGGCAGCCGGGCCACGATGCGGCGAACGTCTGGCAGAAAACCCATGTCCAACATCTGATCGGCTTCGTCCAGCACCAGCGTGTGCACGCGGGCGAATGGCCGGGGGTCGCGCTGCATGTGATCCAGAAAACGCCCCGGCGTCGCCACGATAATATCCGACCCGGTTCGCAGCGCCCGTTCCTGCGGTTGCATCGGCATGCCGCCCACCAGCAGACCGAGCTTAATCTGGGCATGCTTCGCCAACGTTTGGCAAACTTCGGCAATCTGTTGGGCCAACTCGCGCGTCGGCGAGATGATGACAGCTCCGGCTCCCGCGCGGGGCCGCGCCAAGATGCCATGCAAGATCGGAAGCAGAAACGCCGCCGTCTTGCCCGTGCCGGTTTGCGCAGTCGCAATCACGTCGCGCCCGGCCATCACGGCCGGGATCGCTTCCGCCTGCACGGGTGTTGGCTGCGCATACTTCAACTCACGAACCGATTGCAACAAAAGTCGATTCAAACCCAGGGAACTAAACGGCATTACGCTCTCTTTTCAGTTGGTCGTCGCACATATTCGGCAGGGATTTGCCAATGCTACGGTGTTAATCTACGGACAGCGCGGCCAAAACTGCTCATTCCACGACCATCTTGCTGAGCCGAACCCGCGACGGTAGGATGAACCCCTGATGTGCGACCCCTCTCCCTGACCGGGCGACTGTGCCCAAAGCAGCGACCTAAGTGCTTTGCGACAGGCACGTTGCACCGGTATGGCTCAGCGGTTAGTGCAGCGTGTAGGCCGTCGCAAACCGCCTAGGCGGACTTCATGTCGATGGCGCGCGGCCAATGCGCGATGAAGTAAATCCAAATTGTAGCGCCTCACTTACGCAACACCTGCGCCAGGAACTTACCGGTGTACGAAGCCTTGCACGCCGCGATCTCTTCGGGAGTGCCGCAGGCGATCAACTTGCCGCCATTGTGGCCGCCCTCCGGGCCGAGGTCGATGACATGGTCGGCCGTTTTGATCACATCAAGGTTATGTTCGATCACAACGACGGAATGCCCGCTGTTGACCAGGCGATTCAGGCTTTCGAGCAACCGATCGATGTCGGCGAAGTGCAGGCCAGTCGTCGGTTCGTCGAGAATGTACAGGTTGTGTTTGCCGCGTTTGAGCTTGCCGAGTTCGCCCGCGAGTTTGACGCGTTGGGCTTCGCCACCAGAGAGAATTGTCGATGGGTGGCCGAGCTTGAGGTAGCCAAGCCCGAGTTCGTTCAAGACGGCAATCTTGCGAGCGATTGACGGCAACTCTGCGAAGAACTCAACGCCGTCTTCCACCGACATGTCGAGGACCTGGGCGATGTTCTTGCCTTGGTACTCGACGTCAAGCGTCTCCTGGTTGTACCGCGCGCCCTTACAAGTCGGGCAGAGGATTTCGACGTCGGGCATGAACGAAAGCTGTGTGGTGATCGTGCCTTCGCCGGTGCATTCCTCACAGCGGCCGCCCTTGACGTTGAAGCTGAAGGTCGAAGCCGTGAGGCCGCGTTTTTTGGCCTCGGCGGTTTCCGAGAAGAGGGTGCGAATCGAGTCATAGAAGCCGATGTAAGTGGCAGGATTGGAGCGCGACGAACGGCCGATGGGTGATTGGTCGATGTTAATGACGTCGCTGATATGCTCGCTGCCAGTAAGTTCGTCGTGCTCGCCGGCAAAGACGCGGCTGTCGTGGAACAGGGCATAAAGGCGTTTGTGGATGATTTCGTGAATGAGCGAACTTTTTCCCGATCCAGAAGCGCCGGTCACGCACACGAATTGTTCCAGCGGAATTTCGACGTTTATGTTTTTGAGGTTGTTCTGGCGGGCACCGCGTACGACAAGCGATTTGCCGCTCCGAGGACGCCGCTGGCCGGGGACGCCGATGTTCTTCTTGCCACTGAGATAGCTGCCGGTCAGTGATTTGCCATCGTGCAGAATCTTCTTCAGCGGCCCCTCGGCCACGATCTTGCCGCCGTGCACGCCCGGTCCTGGCCCGATTTCGAGAATATGATCGGCTGCGAGAATGGTGTCGGCGTCGTGCTCTACCACGATCACGGTATTGCCCAGATCGCGCAGGCGTTTGAGCGTCTCGATCATTTTGACGTTGTCTTTGGGATGAAGCCCAATGCTGGGTTCGTCCAGCACATACAGCATCCCCATGAGGCCGGACCCGATCTGTGAAGACAGCCGAATGCGCTGCGATTCGCCTCCCGAGAGAGTCGCCGAACGCCGATTGAGGCTGAGATAATCCAGCCCGATGGCGATGAGCAGCTCCAGCCGCGTCGTCACTTCGCGCACGATTGTCTCAGCAATCGCGCGTTGCCTGGCGGTTGGCTTGATCGACTTCAGAAAATCAACCAAGTCGGCCAGGTGCATCTCTCCGATTTCAAAGAGATTGCGATCGGCGATGGTGACGAGTCGCCGGGAGCGCTTCAGGCGAGCGCCGCCGCATTCGGGGCAGGCGTATTCGACCATTACCTTCTTGAGGTATTCGTCCATGCCCGCGTTCGACGTGCCTTGCTTGCGGTACTGGCGATAGTGATGCTCCAGTTGATTGACAACGCCGTTGAACTTGATCTTCTTGCCGGCGTGCTGCTGCCCCATTTTGGCCTTGGGCGGCAACCGCACATCGAATTGCTCGCCCTTCGTTCCGTAGAAGAGAATCTCCACGTGTTTTTTTGCAAGATCCTGAAAAGGCGCGTCGAGGCTGAAGCCGTAATGGGCCGCGAGGCTGTAAAGCATGCGGCCGCCCCAACTATCGGGGCTGTTGCCCAGCGCGGCGTTGACAAACGCGCCTTCGTTCAACGTTCGTTTGGGATCGGGCACAAGCAGACTCGGATGCACCCGCATCGCGGTGCCGATGCCGGCACATGTGGGGCAGGCACCCGCGGGATCGTTGAACGTGAACTGCGCCTGGTTCATTTCGCCAGCGACAAGCCGGTGCTGCGCGCAACCGAAGCCATCGTAAAACTTCTTATGAGGAGCACCGAGTTGCTTCGGCTTCACGATGTGAAAGCCAAGGAGCCCAACGCCAAGCTTCAACCCATGCTCCAGCGACGTGACGACTTGCTGGTCGATTCCGGGACCGACGACGAATGAATCGATCACGGCCTCGACGGAATGGTCCTGGTCTTCATCAAGCTCAATGTGGCTCCCGAGGTCGCGCGGCTTGCCGTCGATCCGTGCCCGCCTGTAGCCGTTGACGCGGATTTGTTCGAACAGGTACTCGTAATCCTCGTCGTGGATCTTGTAGACCGGCGCCCGCACTTCCACTTCCGTGCCTTTGGGCAATGAAAGCACATGCTCCATCATCTGATAGGGTGTGCGTATCGCCAGCGCCTCACCGCACAAGGGGCAGTGCGGAATTCCCATCGTCGCGAACAACATGCGCAGATAGTCCGAAATGTCGGTCATCGTGCCGACCGTCGAGCGCGGATTGGAGCCGACGGTTTTTTGATCGATGGATACGACCGGCGACAGTCCATTGACAAAATCAACGTCCGGCTTTTTCAGCTGCCCCACGAATCGTTTGGCGAACGTGGACATCGACGCGAGCAAGCGCCGCTGTCCTTCCGCGTAGATCGTGTCAAATGCGAGCGATGACTTTCCCGACCCGCTCATACCTGTGACGACGATGAGCTTGTCGCGCGGAATCTCCACGTCAACGTTTTGAAGGTTGTTCTCCCGAGCACCGCGAATCTGGATCGTCGTTCGCATGTTAGACGTTGAGGAAATACGCTGGCTCTTCGACCCGCAGTGTGCTGCGTTTCGTCAGCTTGAACGGAGCGGATACTTTTTCCAGCAACCCTCTTCGCTCCAGCCACTCGCACGCCGATTCCAAATGCCAGGGGTGCAATTGCGAGAACGCAAAGTGATCACTTACCTCCGACAACGGAACCACGCGGTTTTGCTTTTTGAGATAGTCGAGCAACGGTTTCAGGTGAGCTTTGTAATGCTTGTCGAGATATCTTTCGATCGCGTCGAGCGCTGTTCGCAGTACCCGCTGATTCTTCCGCTTGGCGAGTACGTCGAGATAGATCGTCTTAAACAGGGCCGGATTTCCCTCAATGGCACGATAGATGACATCCTGTTCCCAAACCTTGCCCTGCCGAATGATCTCCGTGTACGCCACGCTATGGGCGGCACCGAGTGTTTCCTGTGCCGCCAGTTCGAGGTCGCCCTTGATTTCCAACCGCTTAAGGGCATGACGATGCGCGTGGATGGTCCATGTCGAAAACGTCAACAGTTCACGCTCCTGATCCTTCATGGCGACGCTGTTGGCTTTGTTGAACCAGCTTTCAATCGATGGATCCTTGCTGTAAACAATTCGCCGCAGCGCGAAGAAGTTGCAGGAAAAGGCGGTCCGTGACGCGCCTTCGACCATCTGCTTGAAACGGCTCCGCGAAATCACTTCAGCATGGATGTTGATGCCGTTTTCGACCAGGATGCGGAATACACGTTCGTCCTTGCCGTCGCTCGCTATTCGCCGACTGACGCCGTCCGCTTCAATGATCCACAATCCAAGCGACTCGCGGCGCCAGATGGTTTCCGTCGACAAGCTGCCCACCAGAACGATGGCGAGTACGTAACGATCCTCCGTGATCCGCTCGACCAACTGATTCAACGTGGCTTCGAAGCGCGCGACTTTTTCGAGGTCATTTTCTTTGTTCATTGGCTATGTCTCGGCTGAGAGCTCGGCAGATTGAAGCGATATTCTAGCCAACATCCCCCCTGCCGCTACGAGTCCTGCTGATTTCGCGAACCGCACAACGGCAACTGACCTGCACGCTCCGGTCCGACCCGCCGCCGACGTCATCGCCAGTGTGACGTCGGGATGTCCGGGATCGATGATAAGCGGTGGGGTGGCGAATACGTAAGTTGGTAGTCGGATCAGCCAGGGATCAGCGCACGACCGGAGTTGGTGTATCCAATACGTGGGCAGCCGCGAGACTGTTCCCAAACGTATGATGGTCCTTGAAAGACCAGACCACTTTCTTTTCCCGCGTCACTTCAATCAACTGTGGATTCTCCGTGCCGGCATGACAGTTGCCGACGATAATGTTGCCATTGGGCAAAACGTGTAAGGTCGTGACCCACGCCAATGTAATACCCGGCAAGTCCTTTTGCTCCAACGCCCACACTGTCTTTCCGGTGCGATCGACTTCAATGACTCGATTGGCGTTGCCTCCCGCGATAAGTGTATTTCCATTGTTGAGTCGCACAGCACCAAAGACCTCGGTGCCATGTCCTTCGACGCCATGACCATTCGCACGGGGCCTGCCTGCCAAGTCGAGCGCATATTCCCAAATTACTTTGCCGGTACCGTCGTACTCACGAACTTTGCCATCTCCTTCGTGACATACCAGATAAGTGTCTGCCGCCGTCTTGCGAACCATACGGGTGTCGCGATGGGGATGCGGTTTATCTACTGTGAGCGGAACTTCGTGAACAATAGCTCCAGTCTTATCGACCTCCACGATGCGCTTGTTACCGCTCTCGGCAATCATCGTGTCGCCGTTCTTCAGCCGTTGACATGCATGAATCTCTATGGCACCGGTGTAGCCCGCCCTTGGCTTAGCGGTGTAGGACCACACCACAGACTTATCCGGTGCCACTTCGGCTACTGTGGTTCGACTCGTCGGCACGAGAATGTTGCCGTTGGCCAACATCTGTATGTCGTGAACCTCGGTTTTGTTATCCATCGACCACAGCACTTTGCCCGCGGCATCGACGAGCGAGACTTTGCCTTTGTCGGCAGCTAATACTCGATATGCCGGGCCGGCGGCGAAGATGCACTGCGGTGCGAATAGTAGCAATCCAATTAACCAACGCATAATCAGCCTCCGTTGAAAAGTTGCCAACCAAATCTATCCAGGCAGTTACCGCGACATGTGATCCTTGGTGTTCAGCTTAAGCAAACGGAAGGCAGCAAACTCCCATTTCAACTCGTTTTTCGGCATCGTGAGTACAACTGGACCAGCCCTAATTCGCCGCAGAGTTTACCAACCAATTCGGGTGCCCTGGTGTTTTTGAACCGATTTTGCCGGTACTGCCGACCGATTTGATGGTACGTTCAGCGCACAGGGCGGTGCTCGGACGTGACCTCATGGAAGTCGAATGATGAGTAAATCTGAACGGATTCCAGTACTTCTCATCATTGCGGGGCTGGCGATACCTTCCGTCGGACTGGCACAGCAACCAGCACATTTGGCCAAGCTACCAAGCCCGGCAAACGCGGTTCATCTGACTCTTGAGCAGGCGAAGGAACTCGCTCTTACCAATAACAAGCAACTGGAGCTGGGCCGCCTCAACGTCCAGGAAAAGCAGATTGCCATTGATGCCGCGAAAACCGATTACCTACCCAAACTGTTGGGCAGCGCGACATACCTGCATTTCAACCGCGATTTAGGTACGGTCGTTGCCACACGCGATCGGTCCATCGGCGGCGCTCAAATCGGCCCGGGTGGAAACATTCAAGTACCGTCGGTGACGATTCCGGGGAAAACGGTGACCGCCAACGTCGTCAATCAAGACTCCGCGTTTGGTGCGTTGATCGTTGCACAGCCGATTACCAAACTGATTGGCGTCAGTGCTTTGGTCGATCTGGCCCGCGCCGATGCCTGCATTGCTTCCGCTCAATTGGAAAAAGGCACTCGTGACCTATTGTCTGGTGTGGGCCAGGCGTTCTACGGTCTCGTGGCGGTTCGGCGCATCCACGCGGCGCTGTCGCTGCAAGCCGGTATGTTGGAACCGATTCTTCAAGCGCAGCCTTCTGCCGAGCTTCGACTGGCGTATTTGGAAGTTCGTAAAGGCAAGGTTGATTCCGAAAAGCAGATGGTCGAACTCACAGAC
This sequence comes from Gemmataceae bacterium, assembly GCA_031396905.1. Lineage (GTDB taxonomy): Bacteria > Planctomycetota > Planctomycetia > Gemmatales > Gemmataceae > JAIBBI01. The sequence goes on along the minus strand of JANNLP010000702.1, from coordinate 2,066 downwards.
TTATTGAATCAGCTGCTCGGACTGCCTGCCGGCACTTGCCTGGAGTTGACGGAACCCAGCGTACCCATAGCTACGGTAGCCAGCGCGGACGACGCGGCACTTCAAGCACTTTCCTCCAACCCGCAAATCTGCGAAGCTCAACAGAACATCACGAAGGCCCAGGCCGGCCTCAAGGCGGTGCGCATGGAGCGCCTTCCGGACGTGAACATCGTTGCCGCCTACGGTGCTCAAAACGCGGCCGACTATATTCAGCCCAATTTCAGCACCATTGGCGTCACCGGTTCTTACTTGTTCGTCGACTGGGGCAAGCGTCGGATGGTGAAACACCAGCGCGAGACGCAACTGGCCATGGCTCATCGCAACGTCGATGCAGTCGCCGAGTCGGTCCAACTGGAAGCGCGAAAGGCCTATGCGGCATTCAAACAGACCTCGGAACAATTGACGATTGCGAACGAATTCGTCGCCGCGCACCAACAAGCTGAAAAAGGCGCGAAAGACGCGGCCACAATGATGACGCTGAAGGGAGCGACCGCCAAGGCTCAATTGGAACAAATGATGGCGGAGTTGAATTACCGTGTCGCTCACGCCAAATTGGCGGCGGCGATCGGGCATCCATAAACGCCCCAAATCGTAAAAACGCATAGATTCGTTGAAATCAACCCAGTTTAACTGTCGATATCTGGCAGTATGTCAAGATGGGCGCTGCGCTGTCTTCGCGCTAATGTGCTTCTGCTCAGCGGATTCGCGCTGAGCCTGAGCGGCTGCGCGTTTGGCCCGAAGCAACTGGAGCGGACCCACGCGCTGTACAGCGAAGCAGTTCGCACGGTCGATGAGCAGGAACTTCTGCTCAACGTCGTTCACACGCGGTATTCGGAAAGCCCGCGCGCTCTCGACGTCGCCAGCATCGCTGCACAGTGGGAACTCGCCGCCAGTGCCGAAGCGCGACCGTTTTTCGGCACGCCCAATGCCAACAACTTTGGGTTCAAGTCGTTCATCGCCATCCTTCCCGCCTTCATGTTCGCAAGTTCTGATCGACCAACCGTCAGCATGAAGCCATCGCTCGATGCCACGGGTGTTCGCCAGTTTCTCACTCCAATTTCCGGCGAGACGTTGGTCTTCCTGGCCCAATCGGGTTGGCCGGTTTCCAGTGTCATGAGGCTGTGGGTCGAGCGGCTCAACGGCGTTCCCAACGCCAGTCCGACCGGCGGGCCGCCCCGTGATTCAACAACTGACTATACCCGCTTCCGACGCATTACGGATCTGATGCAGGTCACGAAGGATCGCGAGCTAATCACGTTGCACGCGGAAGATCGCGCCAAGGAAATGAGCAGTCCGATACCGGCCGAGTCGGTGACCAGTGCCGCGATCGTCGAGGCGGCTAAGAACAACTTCGAGTATCGCCGGCACAGCGATGGCAAGTCCTGGGTTCTCGTAAAAGTGGAACGCAAATTGGTGCTGATCCTGACACCTGGTTCGGAGGAGATACCGGAGGTCGCGGAACTGAGAAGCCTTCTTAATCTTCGAGCTGGCGAAAAACAATTTGATTTCGAGCTCGTGGCGGGCGGCGTTATCGACCCGGCCCTCCATCGTAGCGAAGCGGGCACGACTCTGCGAGTACAACCCCGTGCGACAGCCCAGGTGTTCGGCTACCTGGCCAACGGAGTGGAAGTGCCGCCCGACCACGTCCGGTGCGGACTCGTGCGACCGATCACAAATGCCGAAGGCCAGGTGATGGACACGCAGGATGTCACGGACGGGCTATTCAAAGTTCATTGTTGTCAGGGGCACAAACGGCCGCCGTGTGCATACGTGGCCGTCAAGTACCGGGATTATTGGTTCTACATTGACGACAGCGACAACGCCAGCAAGGAGTCATTTGCTCTGGTCTTGCTGTTGAGCCGTTTAGACTTCAAGCGCCAACGCCTCATCGGCGACGAAGGGCCGACGCTGACGCTGCCGGTCGGCGGACGTTGAACCGGAGAACGAAGATGAAACCGCGCCGATGGCTGACAATCGCGGCCACAATTCTATTATCGCCGCTGACCGCAATTGCGCAGGCGCCGTCC
>JANNLP010000680.1:0-3880 GCA_031396905.1 Gemmataceae bacterium | reverse complement strand
GCGGACCGCATGGGCACGCCCCGCGCAATCAGCAACTCCATCAAACTTGTCGCATCCAAAAAACCGCTCTCAAGACCGGCTGCAATTACATCGCGCCGCAATTTCGCCGCCCGAACCAGGGCCGCCGCCATCAGCAGACACGATGCCACCGTGTCATGACAATCAAACAGAGCGACTTTGTCTTCCTGTAAGTCACGGTTGTATGCCAGCGGCAGACCCTTCACGAGAATCATCAAACCATTGAGTGCCGCCACGGCCCGGGCCGACTTGCCACGAATCAACTCCAGGACGTCCGGGTTTTTCTTATGCGGCATGATGGAAGAGCCGGTGCAGAATTCATCGGGCAGTTCGAGGAAGCGAAACTCGGTGGTGGACCAAATGATCCACTCCTCGGCCCAGCCGCTGAGGTGCAAAGACACCATTGCCAAGTCGAAGACGTATTCGAGAAGGAAATCGCGATCACTGGAGATGTCGAGGCTATTGCGAGCGACGCCGGTGAACCCAAGATCGGCCGCGACGGCATCACGATCAATGGGCAGTGAAGTGCCGGCCAGCGCGGCCGCGCCGAGCGGCAGCATGTTCAGCCGGGTGCGGCCATCGCGGAAGCGCTCACGGTCACGCTGAAACTTCTCGACATAGGCGAGGAAGTAATGCGAGGCCAGCACCGGTTGGGCTCGCTGCAAATGCGTGTACCCTGGCAGAATTACTCCGCGCTCGCGTTCCGCCGCCTCGACGAAGGCGATTTGCAAATCCTTGAGCAACGATTCCAACTCATCGATGCCATCTCGGACCCAAAGTTTGACATCGGTGACAACCTGATCGTTGCGACTGCGGGCCGTGTGCAGCTTGCGGCCCAAATCGCCAAGTTCATCAATCAGTGCTTTTTCGATGTGGGTATGAATGTCTTCAAGTGCCGTGTCGAATGGGAATTGGCCAGCTTCGAAGCGTGCAATGATGGAATCGAGACATGTGTAAATTCGATTCGCTTCATCGGCGGTCAGTAGGCCGACCTTCGCGAGCATCTTGGCGTGCGCCTGGCTGGCGCGACAATCGTGGCGGTATAAGCGCTTGTCGTATGAGATGGATTCGGTGAAGGTTTCGACGCGGCGGTCGGTCGCTCCCCCAAACCGGCCGCCCCATTGTTTTTGACTCATGATTTAGATCGAATTAGTTTTGGTGCACGTTTGCCGCGACAAATTTACCTAAAGCTACACCCTCCTTGTTTAGCTCCGAAGGAGCGAAACAACATAGCCCAGGGCGTAAGCCCTGGGTGCCACGACAAAGCATGCTTCAAGCTCCGAAGGAGCGACACAGATTGTGCCGCCCCTACGGGGCTTCTTTGCATCTGCTTGGTTTCCCAGGGCTGACGCCCTGGCCTATGTTGTTTCGCTCCTCCGGAGCTAAAGGCAGCCGGTATTCAAAATGGTCGCGCGATCGCGCTATCATGATCGTTAGGAGGGCAGCCCCAGTTCTTTCAATTGTTTCTTCTCCACCGCAGCCGGGGCGCCGGTCATCAGGTCGCGCGCTTGTTTGTTCTTTGGGAAGGCGATCACGTCGCGGATGTTGCTGGTGCCGCCGAGGATCATGGTCAGGCGATCCAGCCCGAGCGCGATGCCGCCGTGGGGGGGGGCACCGAACTTCAGCGCGTCCAGCAGGAAGCCGAACTTTTCGCGGGCCTCTTCGGGTTTCAATCCTAACACCGAGAAAACGCGCGATTGCACTTCGGGATTGTGGATGCGGATGCTGCCGCCGCCGGCTTCGTATCCGTTGATGACGAGATCGTAGGCTTTCGCCTTCACTTTGCCGGGGTCGGCCTCCATGTTGGCGAGGTCGGCGTCGGCCGGGGCGGTGAACGGATGATGGTTCGACACCCAACGCTTTTCTTCTGAATCGAACATGAAGTTCGGGAAGTCCAATATCCAAGCCACCTGAAAGTTGGGCTTCGATGGGTCGATCAAATTCAATTTGCGCGCGAGTTCGCCGCGTAGCGCACCCAACGAATGGGCGGCAATGTCTTCCGTGTCGGCGACGAAGAGGAGCAAGTCACCATCGGCCGCACCCAGGCGCTCACGAATCGCTGCTTGTGACGCGGCGGGCAGGAACTTCTCGATGGGCGACGTGAACTTATCGCCCTCGACTTTGATCCAGGCCAGACCCTTGGCGTTGAACTGTTTGACGTACTCGCCCAGTTCGTCGATCTGTTTACGCGAGAACTTGCTGACCGCGCCTTTGGCGTTGATAGCTCGCACTTTGCCGCCACCAGCGACGGCGTTCTTGAATACCTGGAACTCCGTGCCGGCCGCCAGGTCGCTGCACTCGATGATCTCCAACGCAAACCGCAAGTCCGGTTTATCGGAGCCGTAGCGCAACATCACATCGTCGTAACCCAGGCGCGGGATCGGCAACTTGAGTTCGTAATTGACGCAGGTCTTGAGGATCGAGGCCATCAGGCGTTCGATGGTCGATAACACATCGTCCTGTTCGACGAACGACATCTCAAAGTCGAGTTGCGTGAACTCGGGTTGCCGGTCGGCCCGCAGGTCTTCGTCTCGCATACACCGGGCGATTTGGAAGTATTTGTCATAGCCGGCGACCATGAGCAGTTGCTTGTACAACTGCGGCGACTGCGGCAAGGCGTACCACGATCCGGTATGCACGCGGCTCGGTACCAGATAGTCGCGAGCGCCTTCGGGTGTGGAGCGGCCGAGAAACGGCGTCTCGATCTCCAGAAAACCGTCGGCCGAGAGATGCTCGCGGATGGCGCGGATCATCTGGTGGCGCAGGATCAACAGTCGCTGCGCGGAAGAGCGGCGCAAATCGAGGTAGCGGTATTGCAGCCGAAGGTCTTCGTTGGCCAGTTCGGTGCCCGGCAACTCGGCGATCTCGAACGGCGGCGTCGGACAGCGGTTGAGGATGATTAGTTCAGTGGCTTGCACTTCGATCATGCCGGTGGGCAAGTCGACTCGGGTCTTACCAGTGAGGCGCTTGCCGACTTCACCGCGGATCGCGACACAGAACTCCGCACGTAGTTCGCGCGCCATTTCAAACAGCGCTTTGTCGCGGTTGACCTCGAACACGACTTGCGTCAGACCGTAGCGGTCGCGCAGATCGACGAAGACGAACTGGCCGTGATCTCGCCAGGTGTGGACCCAACCGTTCAGCGTGACGGTGGTCCCGGCATGGGTGTCGCGCAGTTCGCCACAGGTGTGCGTTCGCCGAAATCCTGGCATGAGGAGTGTCTCGTTTTCGTCCGGTCGGTGTACAAAAGGGGATTATACAAGCCGTGCCGGTCGGTCCAATGGAAGGACCGGCCAGCCCAGCGACGGGTTCATGTGTCGGCGATTTGCTCGAAGATCAGCGCGGCGTGATTACTTCTTTGCCTTCGTTTTCGGTGCCGTCGCGGCGTTCGTAGCCGCTTCTTTCCAGAACGGGCTGATGATGTGAATCTTGCCGAGCACCAACTCGCGGGTCTTGTCGTCCTTGGCGGCGGCCAGGCGCGTCTTGAGCTTGGTGAGCTTCTTCTTGCGTTGAAAGCGTCGATTCAGTTCTTGCCGACGTTCGACCATCGTCTCATACCTCTGGCGTGGACGCAACTTGCGATGCAGATTACTGTGTCGCTTAAGTTTGTGGATACTGGCAATGAGGCATTTTGGCCACTTTTCGTTGATGAAGATTAGCCATAAAGGGCCGTGCGCGCAGGCGGCTTGATTCCCGTACACTTTCGAAGGCATTCTTTTGGTTCGGTTTTTAGGGGTCCGCCATGAATGTGAATCTCTCGCCAACTCGCCGACGTTTCCTGCGACTTGGTTTGTCGGCTGGCGTGGCCGCGAATCTCGTCGGTTGCAGCGCGGAAGGTGTCGATGCACCGGGCGAACAATCC